>JAYUEW010000255.1:0-15795 GCA_043739045.1 Synechococcales cyanobacterium | reverse complement strand
ACGTTTGGATGGGTAATCAGCCGATCGCACACCTGAGAAATAACTTTGGCGGTTGGTAATGCGTCTCCGGCATATCCACCGATGGCGGCCCCGATTCCGGTGGGGACAATGAGCATGACGGTGTAAGGAAGCATGGGCATTGAGGATGAAGGATGGAGAGATTAGCGTTTTAGGCGGTGGTAACGATCGCTTCGATGTGAGCGGTTTTGTTTTCGATGCGGGTAATGGCCCAGCGTAGGGGTTCGCCGTGATGGTTGAGAGCGGTTTCGATAGTGGTGTGGAGTTCGGCTATGGTGGCGGGAATAGGAAGAGCAAGCGTAATGAAAGCGGTATTCATGGGCGAAAAATAATGAAAACTTAGTTGATAGCTAGTTTCCCATATCCCGAATTCCTGTTGCGTATGAATCAGCTAGAAAAACCTCTGCTAGAATGCATGAACTAGAAAGTTTGAACTGAAAAATTGCATTATTTTTGGGTAATCCTGCGGTTCTATGGCCCAATCCCTTGCACATGATGCGGTTGCTTTTTTAATAGACCTGGCTGAAAAAGGCGAAGTTGATCCTTGGGATGTCAAAGTTATCGATGTGATCGATCGTTTCTTGGCGCAGTTAAATCCCTTTACGGCAACTCAACGAACTCAATACGAAGCCAATCTTTCTCAGTCGGGACAGGCATTTTTGTATGCGTCGATGTTGATTTTGCTGAAGGCCGATAGTTTGAGCGATCGGCATGAGCCTGTTGAGGATATTTTAAATGAAGATTTTTCAGATAACGATCTGATGGGTCCGGGATCGTTGCCGCGCAATCTCGAAAAACAACTTCGTCGTCGGGCCGTGGCACAACCTCCGCAACGTCGTCGTGTGACCTTAGAAGAGCTGATTAGTCAGCTTGAGGTGATTGCGTCGGCCTTGGAAGATAATGGCAACCGATCGCGGGTGAAGGTCCGTCGGGCAAAACCCCAAAGCCGTGCCCAGGCCATTCGGGCGATCGCACAATTGGCTCACCAAGAAAACCTGACCGAAATGGCCGTGATGCTAGAGGAGTTTTTTGTTAGCCACTGGAATGAATTGTCGGTGGGCAATGATTGGATTGATTTTGATCTGTTGTTGGAATTTTGGCTCACGACCCGTGCTCAAGACTCTCCCGGACTCGATCGGCACATTGTCACGGATGAGAGAACCCATGAAAAAGTCGGCGTTTTTTGGGCATTACTGTTGTTGAGCGCCCAAAACAAAGTCGAACTGTCCCAAGACGTTTTTTATCAAGATCTGCGGGTCAAAACCCTTCTCCAAATCAAAGATCTTAATCTAGATGAACTCAGTGCCATGGTATTAGCCGATTGAATTTACAGAGATTCTCCTGATTGTTCTCATATTTTTTCTGACAACTAAACATGAGGCAGACTGCTATGTCTAGGAATCTTTCTTTACTCTGACAAGAAAGTATGTAAATTTGGGTATTCTACAATAAAGATGCTCCTAGGAAGAGGTGTGAAGTCTTCTTAGGAGTCAGCTTGAGTATGTTAATGCTTAAACTTACGATTAGAGAGAATTTCTATGAAAGCCATGATCCTCGCGGCAGGAAAAGGGACTCGTGTTCGTCCTATTACGTACACGATTCCTAAGCCAATGATTCCCATTTTGCAAAAGCCCGTTATGGAGTTTTTGCTGGAATTGTTGAAAGAACACGGCTTTGACGAAATTATGGTCAATGTGAGCCATTTAGCCAAGGAAATCGAAGACTATTTTCGCGATGGACAGCGCTTTGGGGTGCAGATTGGCTACTCTTTTGAAGGCCGGATTGCCGATGGAGAACTGCTGGGGGAAGCCATTGGGTCGGCGGGCGGCATGAAGCGGATTCAGGATTTCAATCCGTTTTTTGATGACACGTTTGTGGTGTTGTGCGGCGATGCGTTAATTGATCTGGATCTAACAAAAGCGGTCAAATGGCACCGAGAAAAAGGGGCGATCGCAACCATCATTATGAAAACGGTTCCGCGTGAGGAGGTGTCGAGCTACGGTGTGGTGGTGACAGACGAAACTGGACGGATTCAGACTTTCCAAGAAAAACCCTCCGTTGAAGAAGCACTTAGCAACACCATTAATACTGGAATTTATATCTTCGAGCCAGAAATTCTAGACTACATTCCATCGGGTCAAGCGTTTGATATTGGTGCAGATTTATTTCCCAAATTAGTTGAAATGGGCGCGGCATTTTATGGGTTGCCGATGGAATTTGAATGGGTCGATATTGGTAAAGTGCCCGATTATTGGCAAGCGATTCGATCGGTTTTGAAAGGAGAAGTTAAAAATGTTTCGGTGCCCGGTAAAGAAGTAAAACCCGGCATTTATACAGGATTAAATGTTTCCGTAAATTGGGATAAGGTGAATATTACAGGTCCGGTATATATCGGTTCTATGACTTGTATTGAAGATGGGGCGACTATTATTGGGCCGTCAATGATTGGGCAAAATTGTCATGTGTGCAGTGGAGCCACGGTCGATAACAGCGTGATTTTCGATTATTCACGTCTAGGAGCTGGAGCTAGGCTCGCGGATAAGCTAGTATTTGGTCGCTATTGTGTGGATAAAACAGGAGCCACAATAGATGTTCAGGCCGCAGCATTAGACTGGTTGATTACCGACACCCGATCGGCAATTCCCACCACTCCCTCAGCTGAGCGTAAAGCGATCGCACAGCTTCTAAATAATAAATAAAATAATCTAGAGATAATCTCTAGATTGATCTGAGCAAATAGAGTCTGTTCAATTGAATTTATCCTCCTTCGTTGTTAAGGGGGTTTTTTTTGAATTATTGATAAGCTATTGAAATTTTATACCTTCAATTAATTGAGCTATTTTTATTATTGTATTCAAAAACACAATTAACTTTCTGATGTGATTTCTTACCTCTAGGCCATTCTGGTTGAATCTTCAGAAAATAAAAGGTTTAAAGTATTCTAAAACGCTATACCGATTATCGAATTGATAGCATTATATTAATATTATATTAATTTATTAAGTTGAAGACAAAATCACACTTTTGATAGTCGGCAATAGTTAAGGATAAAAATATTATATCTTCCAGATGACTCGACCACAGCCGCAGCCATGATCGTGAATTCGCCTAAAACTGCGCTTGAAACTATCGATATGAAACCATCGACATTCTCACTCATGAATCGTCTTCTGAGGACACTAGCACTATGGCTATCCGAAAAACTGACCCAGAACCAACTCAAGCGCTAATCCGACAAATTTGGATTCAGTCATACGATCGAATTCAATTCCACATCGAAACGGTCGAGGTTGGTATTACTAGTCTGCTTACCCCGGACTTTCAACCCACTGCCGCAAGCGACTGTTTAGTAGCCGCACGACAGGAAGCCCACACGTTGTCAGGTTCGTTGGAGATTTTCGGGTTGATGAGAGCTTCCAAAATCGCCAAACATATTGAGTTAAGATTTGTCGATCCTGCTGTGCTCAATGTAAGCGATGGAGAGCAATTTCATGCACTTCTGATAGATTTGCAAAGCGAAATATCACCCTCTAAATTTATCTTTGAAGAAGATAGAATTGAATAGTTTAGTTTACGTGAATTTGCGATCTTAATTTAGACCAGAAATTTTAGACAAACATTAGGTTATCGATCGCAGGACAATTGAAAGCATAAGAAAACCAATTTTACCTTTAACAACACTTTAGGCATCTTTTATGAACACCCTAATTAACCAAACCCAAAGCATTATCGATCGAAAGATTAATGAGGTCTTGGAAACCTACCCACACCATCCCTATCAGCAAATCTTCGCCCACCGAGATCATCGTCAAAAACTGGTTGCTTACGTTCTGAATCGTATCCCTAGCATTTACACTAGCGTCGATATTACCAGCTCTGAATTCACGCTTGCCTCGCCATCGGCCATTCTTGAGAATGCTGAACCAGCTATTCATCGTGGGATTAGTCAGTTTCTGAGAGGTCAGTTTCTTCAACACGAAGTTCCCAGCATTAGCGATCCTAGCCTCAAATTAGATCTAGTTAGCTAATTTGGTTAGCTAATTTGGTTAGGTAATTTGATTTACTTAGTTACCGAATGGCCAATCCCGTTCCTGGATCAAACAGATGCAACTTATCAGGTGCGATCGACAGCCATACTATTTCTCCAACTCGAATATCCCGATCGGCATTCATCCTAGCGACGATCGGGATATTTGTATTGTTAAGTCCCTCTTCTAAACTACGAGTCAGCGAACTGTTGATTAACCGACCATAAACATAAGTCTCGCTGCCCAGTGCCTCCGTCATTTCGACTTGAATCGAGATATTTTTTGGAGCCGGAACGCCATAACTAAAGTGCTCCGGTCGCACGCCTAAATGAACATCCTGGCCATCATATCCAGCTAATAACGGTTCATATTTTTCCAGGAGCGTCATCCGAAATTCATTTCCCGGTTCATTCCCTAAGCGTTGAATTAAAAGGGGAGCCTTAACTTGTACTGGAATAAAGTTCATAGGCGGCGAGCCAATAAATTCTGCAACAAAGCGATTAACCGGGTGATTGTAGAGTTCTAATGGGGTCGCAAGCTGCTGGATTTGACCATTATTTAACACCGCAATCCGATCGCCCATTGTCATCGCCTCAGTTTGGTCGTGGGTAACGTAGACGGTAGTAGTTCCGAGTTTTCGCTGAAGTTGGACAATCTCCGATCGGGTCTCGGCCCGAAGTTTTGCATCCAGGTTTGATAGCGGCTCATCCATCAGAAAAACTTGGGGATTCCTTGCCATCGCCCGACCCAAGGCAACTCGTTGCATTTGACCGCCGGAAAGCTGCTTGGGGAATCGAGTGAGTAAGCCTTCGATTTGCAAGGACTGAGCCACAAGTTTCACACGCCGATCGATTTCCCGTTCGCGATCGGTAACATACTGCCAGCCTTTTGGTAATTTGCGACTGAATTCAACCAGAAACGTCTCGATCGCAGGATGAAGCGTTGTTCTAGATTTGCCATCCACTGATTTATCGACCGTTGTCCTATTGTCTTGATTGGCAGCGCGCCGCAGTCCAAACGCTAAATTGTCGTAGACCGTCATGTGAGGATACAGGGCGTAACTCTGAAACACCATGGCAATATCGCGATCTTTCGGCGGCAAAGCATTCACAATCCGATCGCCTACCGAAATTGTCCCGCCCGTAATGTCTTCAAGCCCCGCAATCATCCGCAGCAACGTGCTTTTCCCGCAGCCCGACGGACCCACCAACACCATAAATTCGCCATCATGGATCCGAAGATTAATAGCTCGCAACACAGCCCCACCCGGTTCGCGGTCATCACTTCCGTTCTTCTGATAGCTTTTATAGACATTCTCAAAAACAACCTGTGCCACGGCGATTTGGACTCTCTTGTTCTGATGGATGAATCAAATGCTAGTCTATCAGCCGATCGCCGTGGACTTTCGGAAACATCGCCGAGCCTTATTACTGTTTATTCAAAGGATTTACTCAATCAATAGACTGAGATGAGACATCGATCGCCGAGACATCCATCGTCCTAACTGGCATCACATCCACATCCATCACATCCACGGCCATCACATCTATTGTTCCATCGGTTGCGAGTCGGATAAATTGAAGATTCTCAACTCGTAAGGCTTCCCCGCAATTAGGGCATTCGAGTTGGCTTCCATTCACACCATTTACGGCATACCCACAAACTGGACAGTCTCCCACGGCAATATTTTTTCGGATCCACCAAAACCCAAAAATCACGCCCACGATCGGTAACGAAACTAATACTATTACCAACGCTCCGACCGCCTTCACTAGCCAACCCAACCCCAAAGACCCCAATATCCAAACAAAAAGCCCAATCCAGAGCAGCTTGCGAAAGCCCGCCCCAAGCAAAGGAAGTGCAGAAGTTGCTCGATAGGTAGAGGTTCGCTCTGTGGGAGGGAGAGAGTTCATAAGTGAAATCCTAAGCAGTTGATATAATTCATCCAGGACAAGCGATCGTATGAAGTTCAAACGACGAAGCATCGTGCAATCATTCACTAAGCATAGAAGATCTGTCCTGAATCGGAAAACGGCAATCCCATCCAAAACAGTACGCTTCTCCCGATCTCAGGAAAGGTATAGAGTTAGTTTCTAGAAAATATCATGGGATTTCTCTAAAACTAGTTCAAATCAGTTTCATTATGGAACCCACGCCCCTAACTAATCCTTGGAGACTCTATCTAAATCAGGCTACCCGATCTTCGGTTAGTCAACAATCCTCATTCTCCGAATGGACCTCAGCATCTCTCATTGCGCCCTTGAGAGGTCGAGATATGCTGGAACTGACGAGATGGTTTGCCTTATTTTGGCGATCGGCTAAATTTTTCGGATTATGGGCAAATAATCTAGAGTTCTAGTTTAGATAGTTCGTCGGATTGGTTTTGCAATAGAGCCTGTCGGGGAAACCACAATTGTGGGGTTGGGCGGAACTTCCGTCGCGTCCGGGGAAGGGTGCTCTCAGTAATCAGCCTTTTCGATATAGCTGCGAATCGCATTCAAATCAATGTACCGATCGGTGACATTTCGCAGTTCCCGAGCAATCATTCCCTCGGTCGAAACTACCGTAATATGAGTATTTTTAGCCCGCAATAACTCGATCGCTCGTTCAAAGTCTCCGTCACCACTGAACAAAATCACCCGATCGTACTGATCGACGGTGCTGAACATGTCCACAACAATCTCAATGTCTAAGTTCGCTTTTTGCGAATAGCGGCCCGAAGTATCGTCATAATACTCTTTTAAGATTTTAGTCCGTACTGTATAGCCGAGACTAATCAACGCATCTCTGAACCCACGCTGGTCTTGAGGGTCCTTGAGTCCGGTGTACCAAAACGCATTTACGAGGTCTAAATTTGTTTTTTCACCTGCAAAATATTCAAGAACACGTTTAGGATCAAAAAACCACCCATTCTTTTGTTGGGCATAAAACATATTGTTGCCGTCCACGAAGATGGACAGTCGATTTAAGGGATAAGGCATGGAAGTTATAAACCTAAAAATTAAGCAATAAAGAAATCGAAGGAGAAAGCAATAATAAAGTCAGAATACTAAGCCAACCAGACAGGGAATTAGATCTAATTAATCTAGATTAACGAATTAGGGCAGATAACTCATCTGTATCTTTAGGTATATTCCTTAAAATACCCAAATCTATTGATTCATGTTGAATTAACCTGGTCTTGTGATTATTCACGAATAGCATTCTTTACAACGTATTGCGGAAGATCCTTGAAGACTAAAAATAAACAATCGAGTCAACTAGGTATCAATCCTTAAGCATTGGAAAGTTAATGCTTAAGGCTGTAATCATAGCATTTCTACATCGATCGCTTAAAGCCCGATCGCGTTCCAAGTCGCCCCACCCACAACTCCATCAGCCTCAAGCTTATATTTTTGTTGGGCCGCTTTAACAGCTTTCTCTGTCAACTCGCCAAAATCTCCATCCGGACCGATCGCTAAAAAGCCCAACGTTCCTAGTCGCTGTTGGAGGCGATACACAGCATTGCCTTTTGCCCCACGGCGAAGAATTGGAGTTCTGGTTTCGTCACTTTTGGGGTCGGGTTGGGGCGGTTGGGGTGCGGGTTTAGGCTGGGATTCAGACTGTACGATCGTCTTTTTATCCACCGATTGGGGTACAGCGGGTAATAATTTACTCCAAGTCGAGGTGCCTAAGATCCCGTCCTGGCCTAATCCTGCGCTCTTTTGAAACTCAGTTACGGCCCGTGCGGTGCTGTCGGTATAGGTGCCATCGAGTTCCCCATCGTAGTACCCCAATAACTGAAGTAAAGCCTGGACTTCCAAGACATCAACGCCTTGACTCCCCAATTTGAGCAGTGGGCGGTTGGCTTGAGCGGGTAGCACTCCGGGCAATACTCCGGACAGTACGGAGACAACGGACAATAAGATGGTAAAAAATAGAGGCAAATATGAGGGTTTCCAAACCATTGGAGCATCCTTGGAATTTAAGATTATTGTCTGGTCAAATTCAACAAGCCACTTTTGGGCCTCTGACATTTTTGCATGTATTCATTGCTTGATCGATTTCATGGTGGACTTTGGGGAATGACGATCGCAAACACATTTGCTTCGTCACCTAAAAATAACAACGGAATTATGCTGAGAATTCCTGATGTGATGCTAGGTCATGTTAGCGGTAGGGATGTCTTGACCTGCCTGGAAGCAAGTGCGGATAAGCCTGTTGCCGTAATATCTGCCGAGTGGAGTTTTTATGCAACCTTAAGTTTATCGATCGCAAGTGTCTCAAACCCCACAGACCAAGATTATGTCAGTTGGACTCAGACCAAGGACATACTAGATCACAAAATTTTAAATTGGGTCCGGCGATCTATTGAACATCGAGAAAGTTTAGCCGCTACTTGGGATTCCCTACAGCGACTTTCGCTTGATTCGGTTGAACAATCGATCGCGCTGGCCATCTATGGTAGCCAGAGTACGCCGGGAAGCTGGATGTTGGCTTTTAGTCGAATTCTACCGATCAGTCCCCGGCCAGAATTGACCGCTCCTTTACTAGGCTGTCTGTTGGGGGTTCAGTTTGGTCAACTAAAAATCCCGGCATCGCTGCGAGTTCAATATCAAGCAGAGGGGAAAATTTGCTTGGAGAAGGCTCGAAAATTGGTGAAATTGTGGTCCGGTGGTCAGGACGATAGCCTTGTGGTGTCGCCCCGCCGATCGTATCTAAGCTAATCTAAAGTGGGGCTAAATCGTTTCAATCAACAATGGCCTGAAGCCATGGCGAACAGAAGCTTCACCGATTTGGTCCATTTTTTCCACGGTAATCATATTGCGTCCCCAAGAAAAACTGGTGTGCCACTTCTCAAACTCCAATAGCATCGCCTCCGCAAAACAAGCGAATAACTGGCGCGCCGGAACATCCATGTTGACAATACCCATAATTTTCCAGTCGATGTCTAGGGAATGCTCCACAATGCCACCATTTAAAACATGAATGCCGGGATGCTTCACTTTAGTGGCGAGATTTTTTGGATAGCCGCCATCAATTAACAAACAAGGCTGCTTTAACGTCGTCGGGTCAATTTCTACGCCCTTCGGCATACTGGCCACCCACACCACAATGTCCGCCTGCGGTAAAGACTCATCCAAAGTCATCACTTTCCCGCGTCCGAGTTCATCCTGGAGCGCTTGGAGACGTTCGGGGTTGCGGGCAATCAGCAGTAATTCTTTTACGTCTAAACGCTTGTTAATCCAACGGCACACAGCACTCCCAATGTCGCCCGTAGCACCACAGACCGCGATCGTGCAGTCCGAAAGGTTCATGCCCAATTGTTTGGAAGCTTGTTCAACTTGACGAGCGATGATGTAGGCCGTGTGGGTGTTACCTGTGGTGAATTTCTCGAAGTTCAGCGTGACATTGCGAACTTGTTTGAGCTGAGACAGATCAAAATTTTCAAAAATAATAGAAGAAAATCCACCGAGGGCAGTAATATCTAGGCCATTTTTTTGGGCATGAACCATAGCATTGATGATTTTCCTTGTGGCAGCTTTAAAGCGACGAGTAGCTAGCATTTCCGGCAGGAAGCAGGATTCCACATAACGTCCTTCAATCACTTGCCCTGTGGCGCTCGTGACTGTAATTTCGTCCACAATTTGAGGGGGCGCACTGCACCAGAATTCTAAGTCTTGATCCGCATATTCGGGATACCCCAAGTCGCGTGCGACGGATTGGGCATGATCCAAGCTGGTGAGATGACCGATTAAACCAAACATGATTGCGGCGAGATAGGGGATGGTAGACGAAACCGACCAGACAGTCTGATCAGGGACAAAGCCGATGCCCTATCCCAGAGAATAATAAGCCTGATGCGCAGGATTAGCTATGCATCAGACTCCCATGAAAATCTAGACAGCGGCCAACCCGTAGGCTGACATCCGCATGATGTCGCGAGTGGTAAACCCGATGTTCGCGAGGGCTTCGCCGTACGCAATCATAAAGTCTTCAATCAATGCTTCACGTTCCATACCGAGTTCAAGCGCATCTTTAGCGACCTGGTTCAGCATTTTCCAGACTAAGGGAAGATTTTGCTTGTTGGCCGTTTCTAGCTCCTCGCGAGCGGTCGAGAAATTGGCTTTGAGCCATTCTTCCCCGTAGTTCAGATGCAAGTACTCGTCTTTAACCACACCTTCAGTAATTTTGCGAGCAAAATCATCGGCGACGGGGATGTAGATGTTGTAGGCGGCGATCGCAAAACATTCAATAATTAGGGATTGAATCAGCAGACAAGTGACAATGTTTCCAGTGGCAGCGGCTGCTTGGAAGTTTCCATGTAGGCTAGAAAAGAATTCTTTTGCAAACGGAATGTCAGGCGTTACCCCGAGATTTCTGCCACAAGCCTCGAATCCTTTCTTGTGCTTAAACTCCATTTTGGCGAGTTTTTGTAGCTCTATTGCATCCGTGGGCATCAAACCAGCCAATTGGTTGTAATTGCAGTAGGCTTCCTCTTCACCTTCGATGACGATCGCATTGATGCGACTGTAAGCGTCTTTATAGACGTCACTTTGGTAATCGAGTGCTGACATCATCTCAAGCTGCGGCATAGATTCGGGTGCTCCTCTTGTGAACAGTCTGGCTAAGTGCCAGGTGTTAGCTAACTGACCCTACATTAAACAGAAGGAATCAAGAAGTTTTGTTAACTCCACTCTACATTCTACCTTGTCTCATTGAGCATGATGTTGTCCATCATTAAGATCTGTCACAAATCCGGGAACTAATAGAGTTGGATTAGAATGCGATCGTAGTTTCTATCGTGGTTTGGGCGCATCCGCTAGAATTTGCTCCGCGATCGAGCACCAATCTTGTCGTAGTCCTGCATCTTCGGGGTTTGAGCTAAGGCTACGGCCATTGAGTTCTGGGTGTTGACGACTAAAACGGGTGTTGATTTGCTGGTAGAATTCCGCCTTGGTTAAGCCCGCCTCTTCATAGCGACCAATCGTATCCGCACAGCGATCGGATTTTGCGGTGGCCCAATTGGGAAGTTTTACGTCAGGAAGTTTCATGTTGGGAAAGGTTGGGACATTGAGTTCGGGTAGTTTTACCTCGGGAAGCTTAATCTGGGGAAGCTGGGGCATCTGCCAGTCGGGCTGAGGCGTATCGGATTGGGCTGCATCGGGTTCAGGCGATCGGCTGCGGGTCTGCGGTGGCACGTTTGCTTGGGGTTCCGGTCGGTTGCTCCAAAAAAACGAGGCCATGGCTCCACCTGCTAGCAATCCCACAATTAAAATCGCCCGCCAGACCCAAGTCATTATCCAGTCGATCGCCCGAACTCCCATCCAAAGTCCTTTGAGGAGCCAAACTAGAAGCTTCCATGGCAATTTAATAATGGCAAGTAGGCTATCTTCGTCGGGGCGATCGGTCGGGCGATGTAAACGATCGTCTTCTGGAAAACGGTTATTTTGATTGACTTGATTATTATTGGCGTTGAGGCGATCGCTTTCTCGGGAGACTCGGACAGGATAGGTTGTGGGAAAGGCTGAACTGGCGGGGGAGACGGCAACGGTACGCATTTGGGATGCGGGGGGACGGATGTCCGCAGATTGAGCGGGCGCGGAGATAGGCGAGGGAATATAGGGGGCTAAGGTTCCAGGAGGGATCTCGGGCAGTACGATCGCATTCAGCAGTTGACTTACACTATTGGCGCTTGCGGGACGGTCGGTAGCTTGGTAGGCGAGGAGGCGATCGAGGAGGTTGGAGAATTCAGGACTGAGGTGTAAATGATCGCGCCAATGCCAGATTGCTAGTTGACTGTCGTAGAGTTCTAAGGGCGATCGTCCGGTCATCAGGACCAAGGTGGTGACGGCGAGGGAGTAGAGATCTGTGCTTGGGGTGATGTTTCCGTACAGTTGTTCTGGGGGTGAGAATCCGGGTTTGTGGATTTGGGTCGCTGATTTTAGACTAGAACCAGATTGACCGCTGGAGATTTGCATGGCAATCGTAGCGACTTGTTTGACGCTGCCGAAGTCGATGAGAAAGGGTTTTTCGCTAATGGCTTCGCGAATCAAATTGTCTGGAGAAATATCTCGATGGATAACGCCCCGATCGTGGACATAGCTCAGCACGGGGAGTATGTCTTTCAAAAACTGTATTGCACCAGCTTCGTCTAATCGGTTTCCAGCTTCGACCCATTGTTCGTAGGTTTCGCCTGAAATATATTGTTCAACAATTAGCAAGACATCGTTGCTGCCAATGGTGGCTTGGAGGATAGCTCGGAATTCTGGGATTTGTGGGTGGCGAAGCTGATATAGAGTTCCGGCTTCACGCTGAAATAGTTCTGTGGCCTTACGCAAGATTTCAGGTGAGCTAATTTGGGGTGCAAATTCTTTGAAAACACACAATTCATTAAACCGTTGCCGATCGCGAGCCAAATAGGTTCGCCCAAATCCGCCATATCCCAAAAACTGAACCACTTCATAGCGATTGTCTAAGACGAAGCCAGCAGAAATCGGGGTAAGTAATGGCATGGATAATTAGGACGATTGACGACTAGATTATAGTTGGACGCATACAAATTATGGATACATGTCGGGTCCATCCTATTCCGCAGTGTATTTAGAGCGTATTTCGATCGTTATTCCTGGCTCACTTTCAACACATAATTCACGGATTGATTTCGTCCTTGTGTCCCAATCCAGATCTTATATTCTCCGGCTTGCCACTGACCATCCAGACCGGGATTTTTTCCTTGAAAATCATCGTTACACCAAGTCCCGCCTGGACCTTGGACAACAATTGTGGTGTCCATACTACTCTTTACCACCACCGTCAAATCCCGAAATCCTGAATTGAGCCGCAGGATTTGATCCGGCTGTCCTTTGCCGAATCCTAGACAGCTCCCAGTCGCTGTTTCATCTTTTCCAGCGACCTCTCGCAAGGAGGTGCCGCCGCCTGCCGTTCCTGAGATAGACGTTTGGCCAAATCCCGAATTGAGGGAAATATCAGCCCTCGCTGGAGTCGCGCCCAAACTAGCGCCCAAAGCTAATGCAACAGCAACAGTAGACCAAACAGAGAAATAGCGATTTAATAGCATGGGAATTCGTTAAGACTCAACTTGAATGATTAGGACTTAGATGACCGATCGAAGGGTTAGAAGGTTCCCGACGAGAGCCTCTAACTCCTCTCTTAATCTAGGCGATCGCACCTGCCAAGCGGGTTTTATCCCAACCTTTTGCATTCAACAACAACCAAGATTGTGTTAAATCAGGACCGTGTAATGATCCGGTTAATCCGGCCCGCAATGACTTCATAACTAAGCCTTTTTTAACGCCCTTCTCTTTTACTACCAAATTAATGATTTCTTTGGCAGATTCTTCAGTTAATGGCTCTGCTGGAATTGCAGCCAATACTGCTGTTAATGCTTCCGTTACGCCGTCGAGACCCAATTGGGTGAGGGCTTCATCCGTGGGCATGACCGTTGGATTAAACAAATAGGCCGACATTTCGATCGCATCGGTTAACTTTGCCAAACTTGCACCAATCACCGCCACAAGTTGCTCTAGCCAAGACCGATCGTTCACAGCATCAAACACATAGCCCGCTTCTTGCCAATAGGGAATGAGCAAATCTGTCAATTGCGGAACGGGCATTGCATGGAGATATTGACCATTGATCCAATTAAGTTTATCCCAATCAAACTTTGCGCCCGCTTTGTTCACCCGATCGAAACTAAATACTTTTCCAGCTTCTTCAAGAGAGAAAATTTCATTCATTCCCTCGATCGGTGACCACCCTAAAAGGCTCATATAATTTGCGATCGCTTCTGGGAGATAACCCATTTTTTGAAAGTCAAAAATCGAGGTCACACCATCGCGCTTTGAAAGCTTTGCCCCTTTTTCATTCAAAATTAGTGGCGTATGACCAAAGGTTGGAACCGTTGCACCTAGAGCTTCATAGAGCAAAATTTGTTTGGGTGTATTAGCAATGTGATCCTCGCCGCGAATCACTTGGGAAATCGCCATGTCAATGTCATCAACAACAACGACAAAGTTATACAATGGCGCACCTATAGTACTCACATCCGCCGCCCGAGCAATCACCATATCGCCGCCTAAATCGCGACCTTTCCAGGAGACTTTGCCCCGGACTAAATCGGTCCAGATGATTTCCCGATCGTCTTCAATTTTAAATCGAATGACTGCCGGACGACCTTCGGCTTCAAATACAGCAATTTGGTCGGGCGTTAGGTTGCGGTGGCGGTTGTCGTAGCGTGGGGCTTCGTTACGGGCTTTTTGACGGGCGCGCATGGTTTCTAGTTCTTCTGGCAAATCGTAGGCGCGATATACTAAGCCTTTGTCCAGTAATTCTTGGATTTTGGCTTGGTAAAGATCCGTCCGATCGGTCTGAAAGACTGGACCTTCATCCCAATTTAAGCCTAGCCATTTCAGGCCATCAAGAATATTTTGGGTAAATTCAGGTTTCGATCGTTCGAGGTCGGTGTCTTCGATCCGCAGAATGAATGTCCCGCCATTATTTTTGGCGTAGAGCCAATTGAACACCGCTGTACGAGCGGTCCCGATGTGGAGATTTCCCGTAGGACTCGGAGCAATGCGAACTCGAACTGACATAAAACTACTGAAGATAAAGGAATCAAGTGAGTCCTAATTCTATCGTAGGCTGCGATTTCCCGATGGAGATCTCTTATTTAAGATAATCTCAGCGCTTCAAACCCGATCGTACAGGGTTGTCCGTTCTGCAAAGGGGCGACCGATTGATGCGATCGCTGCCTGCAACTCATCCACCGTTTGACAGGTTCCGCCCATAGCCCCCGCCATACTGGTGATATGTTCTTCCATTAATGTTCCACCAATATCATTACAGCCCCACTGTAAGGCCTGTGTCGCACCGGATAGGCCGAGTTTGACCCAGCTTGGTTGATGATTTGGGATCCAATTTCCCAAGTAAATCCGCGCAACCGCCATCAAGCGCAGCGCATCATTTAAATCGGGTTGATCTCGGCCCACCCGACTTCTCAGAGGTTTTGGTGCATCTTGTCCGACGAAGGGCAACAAAATAAATTCGGTGATGCCTGTTGTACCTTGGGCGCGCGATCGTTTTTGGAGTTCTCGCAGTTGATCTAAATGCTGAATTTGTTGCAGCGGCGTTTCGATATGGCCCGACATCATGGTGCTGGTAGTGGGCAAGTTTTCACTATGGGCCAGTTCTACAATTTCTCGCCAAGTTTGGGAATTGATCTTTTCGGGGCAAATGATATTTCGGATTCGATCGTCTAACACCTCTGCGGCGGTTCCTGGAAGCGATCCAACTCCGGCAGCCTGCAATTCACGGATCACCTCAACATAGCTCAAGCCATCTTCACGAGCAATAAACTGAACTTCTTGGGGTGAAAAGGCATGAATGTGTAGCTGTGGATAGTTTGAAACAATTGTGTTTACTAACTGAATATAATAATCAAGAGATTTCCCATTTCGCTTTGCGCCTAAATTCAAACCGCCCTGCATACAGATTTCAGTTGCATTTTGCGAGACGGCGATCGTGGCTTTTTCTAAAATTTTCCCAAAGTCCAGCCAATATGCGCCGTCATCCCCTTCATCTCGTCGAAATGCGCAAAAGCTACAATGTTGCTCACAAATATTTGTGTAATTAATATTTCGATTGACAATATAGGTTACCGTGTCGCCAGATTGCTCACGGCGTAACGAATCGGCGGTGTCACGGATTTGGGAAATTGTATCAGGATCAGTCGTCAATAATAATTCTA
>JAYUEW010000254.1:0-8949 GCA_043739045.1 Synechococcales cyanobacterium | reverse complement strand
GATTTACTGTTAGTTGATGAACCCGTTGCTGGACTGACGGATGAAGAAACTGAAAAAGTCGGGAATCTTCTGATTGAACTTGCCAAAAAACATTCCATTCTCGTCATTGAACATGACATGGAATTTGTTAGACAAATTGCCCAGAAAGTCACTGTTCTCCATGAAGGTTCGGTCCTCTGCGAAGGCACTATGGATCAAGTTCAATCCGATCCTCGTGTCATCGAAGTTTACCTCGGACACCAAGACGATTAATACCAAGAATATTAATTTTGTAATTCTGTGATTTAATTCTATGCAATCCCAAACAATCCTTAATCCTGTTGTTAGCGGCGATCGCGAGGCAACTCTCAATCTATCGAATCTCAATGTTTACTATGGTGAAAGTCACATTCTCCGTAGCGTTGACTTAACCATTCATCCCGGTCAAATGGTCTGCCTGATTGGTCGGAATGGTGTGGGTAAAACAACATTACTCAAAACCGTCATGGGTCTTTTGCCCGCCCGTACTGGGAGCATTGAATTTGAAGGGCGAACCATTGGTAAACTAACCCCCGACAAACGTGCCCGTCTTGGCATCGGCTATGTCCCCCAAGGTCGCGAAATCATTCCCAAATTAACAGTTCAAGATAATTTGTTATTGGGATTAGAAGCATTAGGCGATCGTGCGCCTAAAAGTCAAAAAGTTCCGGATGAAATCTATGATTTGTTTCCCGTCTTAAAAAAAATGCTGACTCGTATGGGCGGAGATTTGAGCGGCGGACAGCAACAGCAACTCGCGATCGCCCGCGCCCTCATGGGTCAACCGAAACTGTTGGTATTAGATGAACCCACCGAAGGCATTCAACCATCTATTATTTTAGACATTGAAAATGCAGTTCGCCGCGTTGTAGAAACTATGGGAATTTCGGTTCTGCTAGTGGAGCAGCATTTGCATTTTGTTCGTAAAGCCGACTGGTACTACGCTATGCAAAAAGGGGGTATTGTTGCTTCCGGACCCACGAGTGAACTGAGCCAAGATGTCGTCCAGCGATTCCTTGCGGTTTAAGTCTGTTTCAAAGTCTCGAAAAGTAGCTTTTTCTAGTAAAAAAGATTCTCCGATCGGACTGGCTAAATTTTCTGAACTCAATGGCTGCGACCCTCGATAATCCAAGGATGATTTTTTTTCAATCGTTGAACTAATGCTCATTCCAAATTTCCACTCCTATATCTTTGAGATATAGTACGGACTGTTCAAGATTTAAAGCTTCTCCATCTAAAAGCAAGTCAAACCATCCTCCTCCGATCGCTTTCTGGTCCAAGATTGCACCTCGAATATTAACAATAAGTTTGTATTCGGTAATCAGTGTCGAAATAATGGGGAGTTGATGGAGAGATTGGGGAACTTGGATACGAATTATTTTTTGCATGATACTTACCTTTTCTGAGCCTGAATTTGATCAAAGATCGCCCCGTCTGCGAAGAATTTGCTTTGGACGGCACTCCAACCCTGAAAATCCTTCACGGTTGCTAAGGTTTGAATTTTAGGGAATTTTGAAATGTTTTCGGGTGCGCTTGCGATCGTGGGATCAATAGGGCGGAATCCTACTTTAGCGAACTCGGCTTGGGCTTCTGGTGAAAACAGATATTGAACAAAGGCTTCTGCTACTTTTCGAGTTCCCTTTTTATTTACGACTTTATCGACGACTGCAACGGGATTGTCGATCGAGATATTGACTCCCGGAATAGTCATTGTCCCCTTTTCACCTTTTTGTTGCGCAAACAGTACCTCATTTTCATAGTTAATCAGCGCATCCCCCTGGCCTTGTTTAAAAAAGACATCGGTGGCTTCCCGTGCATCTTTCGTTAAAATCGGGACATTTTTATAAGCTTTTGTAATTAGTTCTTGGGCTTTTTTATCATCAGCACCAGACTTTACTGCCGCATTCCAAAGCGCTAAATAATTCCATCTCGCGATCCCAGACGTTTTGGGATCTGCTGTTATCCACGACACTCCATCCTTGCTCAAATCCGAGAAATCTTTGATGCCCTTAGGATTGCCTTCGCGGGTCACGATCGCCGCCACGGATTTGGAGACCACACTGTCGTTAGGAAATTTCTTATCCCAACCTGCATCAATCAGACCCTCTTTCTCAATTCTGCCAATATCTAACCCCAGTGCTAGATGAACTACATCCGCCTCTAAGCCATCAATAACAGCCCTTGTTTGAGAACCAGATCCGCCGTAACTTTGATTGAATTTGACTTTTTGTACTGTTTCTTTTTCCCACTTTGCCGCAAATTTTGGCAGAATTCCCTCGTAGGCGGCTTTAGTGACAGCGAAGGATACTAAGGTCAAAGAAACCTCAGACGGATTCCCACTGCCCGATTGATTGGCTGAATTACCAGTACTACCCCCACCGCAAGCGACCACTCCGCTGCTTACGACCAATCCTAGTAGAACCATGGTAAATCGGCGACGGGACAGTAAAGCTTTCACAGGGTTTGCCTTAAGTTGACGAATAAAATACATTGCTTCTCTCCTATTAATCTACGGTAATTCCATCGGGATACCGTTGTTTCTTGTTGATGGCTATCCTAGCAGACCTTTTTGGAGTTTGTCTATTAAATCATCTTAATCCCCATCAAGTTACCGTAGATTCATGGCGTAATTGCTCCCCTGCTTGTAGGGTTAGGTCTATGACCACCGATCGATCCTTATGTCCATACAGTCGAACTAAATAATCCCTGTCCTAATTTCGTTCTCCACTCAGAGGCCGTATTAATAGAATAAAAAGATTGGCGATCGTTTATGCTTTAATTCGCATCAGATTTACTGGATGATTGAATACGTATGATAAATGCTGCCAATCTCGTGACTAATATCAAAAAAGTAGTTTCCAAATGAAGACTTATTTAATGAATTCTGTTTCCATGCAAACCCGAGATGGAGTACGTCTAGATGCAGATGTTTATTTGCCAAAGCTAAGCGCATTGGGGCAAACATTTCCGGTGTTGCTGATGCGGCAACCGTATGGACGATCGATCGCCTCTACGGTCGTCTATGCTCATCCAAGTTGGTATGCGGCGCAGGGCTATATTGTGGTGATTCAAGATGTGCGGGGACGGGGCACGTCTGAAGGAGTCTTTTCCCTATTTGAATCTGAGATTGAAGATGGTTATGATGCGGTGATGTGGTCGGCGAATTTACCGCATAGTAATGGGTTGGTCGGAATGTATGGTTTTTCATATCAAGGGATGACCCAACTGTATGCAGCAGCGCATCGACCTGAACCCTTGAGAACGATTTGCCCTGCAATGTTGGCCTATGATTTGCGTGAAGATTGGGCCTATGAACATGATGTGTTTTGTTTGCAATCAAATTTAGGCTGGGCGATTCAATTAGCGGCAGAAACCGCGAGACTAGTGGGCAATAATCAACATTTTCAATTACTCAAAGCAGCGGCAAATAATCTGCCTATAAATGGTGAAATTCCGGCCTATCCTGAAATCCTGAAATCCCTTGCGCCAGACTCGTTTTATCATAATTGGATTTCCCGATCGGCGGATGATGTCTATTGGAAAAAATTATCGCCGCGTTATTTTATAGATTCAATTTCAGATTTGCCAATGTTACATATTGGCGGTTGGTTTGATCCCTATTTGCGGGGAACTTTGCGGCTTTATGAGGCAATGTGCAAAACAACAGCCCCCCAGCATTTAATCATCGGGCCTTGGGCGCATTTGCCTTGGGGACGACGATCGGGAATTGTCGATTTTGGGCCAGCGGCGGTAAGTGATTGCGATCGGGCGCAAGTTCGGTGGTTTGATTATTGGTTAAAAGATGAGGGGGCCTTAGATAGTGGTGCAGTTTGGTTTGAAATGGGAACGAATTGTTGGGTGAAGGCTGGCCAATGGAAGGAGGGTCTAAATCATCAAATGTGGCAATTGAAGACAACGGGACTTACATCGATGCGCGGTGGTGATTTGGTGTTTGTGGATGGGATAGATGCCGATCGAAGTTGCAATTTAAGTTCTAATTCAATTGTTGATGCGATCGTTCATGATCCATGGCGACCTGTGCCGTCTTTGGGTGGTCATGCGGGATCACCTGCGGGACCAATGGATAGAAGTATGATTGAC
This sequence comes from Synechococcales cyanobacterium, assembly GCA_043739045.1. Lineage (GTDB taxonomy): Bacteria > Cyanobacteriota > Cyanobacteriia > Leptolyngbyales > Leptolyngbyaceae > JAAFJU01. The sequence goes on along the minus strand of JAYUEW010000254.1, from coordinate 4,830 downwards.
GATCGGACTGATGTTCTTTGTTATACCTCTTCAATATTAACGAACCCATTACTAATTCAAGGAACTCCTACGATCGAGGTAAGTTTTTCTAGCGATGCCAAATCTATTGATCTTCATGTCGTGTTATCTCAAGTCAATTCGATTGGTCAAGTCCTAACAATAGCGCAAGGTGTATGTATAGTCTATCCAGAAAATGATACGACGGCAATAGTTTCAATGCAGACTACTAGTATTGTTATTCCGATCGATTCTGCATTGCGGTTAAGTATTAGTCTTTCTTGTTTTCCAGCTTTTCCCGTGAATTCAGGGACAGGTATTTTAGCGGCTGAGGCGAAGTTGATTGATGCTCAGGTTGTGACATTATTTTTGCAGGGTGGTGTATTGAAATTGCCGATCGGATTATCATCGGAATCTTTTTGATGTCGCGATCGGCTCTCTTTTTGGGCAATATAGCGAGGAAAGGTTAATTATAGATTTCTTAGATTATGACGATTTCTTCTATATCGGCTTGGACGGGTTTGCAGCAATCTGTGGAGCAGGTTTTGCAGTTGTTGAATGAAGAGCCGAGTTTGGGGACGATCGAACTGGGCGCAATTCGAGATTCGTTGAAAAAGGCCACGGCTCCGACCTTTGAGATTGTGTTTGCTGGGGCGTTTAGTGCGGGGAAGTCGATGCTGATTAATGCATTGCTGGAGCGGGAGTTGCTTTACAGTGCGGAAGGTCATGCGACGGGGACGGAATGTCGTGTGGCCTATGCGGCAGTAGGACAAGAGCGCGTGGTGCTGACGTTTTTGTCGGGGGTGGAGATTGAGGAACAGATGGGCGTTTTGGCGGATCGGTTGTTTGGGGAGATGCCGCACCTGGATTTGTCATCCATTCCAAAGACGATAACGGCGTGCGATCGAGTGATTGCAGAAGAGGGCGGTGAGAGTAAGTCCGATCGGGCAAAACAGGCGACGGCGCTGAAATATCTATTGCAAGGTTGGATCGATAATCAAGCGCATATTGCCCCGAAGGAAAATCGGACAATGGCGATGGAGGAGTTTAATTTTGCGAATTTGCAGGAGGCGGCGAACTATGCACGAAGAGGGACGAACAGTGCGGTGCTGAAGCGGGTGGAATATTATTGCCATCATCCTTTATTGCAAGATGGGAATGTGTTGGTGGATACGCCGGGAATTGATGCGCCTGTGAAGCGGGATGCGGCGTTGACTTATGCAAAGATTACGGACCCGGATACTGCGGCTGTGGTTTGTGTGTTGAAAACTGCTTCGGCTGGGGATTTGACGACGGAAGAGACGGAGTTATTGGAAAAGACGAAACATAATCCGGGTATTCGCGATCGGGTTTTTTATGTGTTTAATCGGGTGGATGAGAGTTGGTATAATGCGCAACTGGCCGATCGGTTAACGCGATTGATTGCGAGTCAATTTCGAGATACGGCGCGGGTTTATAAGACGAGTGGTTTGCTTGGTTTTTATGGTGGGCAAGTTCGGACGACGGGATTGAACGATCGCTTTGGTTTGGATTCTATTTTTGCGGGGGAGTCGATGCCGCAATTTGTGAATGAGTTCAATCGGTATTGTGCAAGTTCAGGACGATTACCGATCGATCGTTTTCGGATTGATGTGCGGAGTTATGAAAGTGCGTCGGAGAACTATACCCGAATTTTGGGTTCTGAAGGTGCGCCGTTGATTGATCAATTAATTTCGGATAGTGGCATTGAGGCATTTCGATCGGGGGTGACGCGATATTTAACGGAGGAAAAGCGTCCGTTGTTGTTGGCAAATGTGATGTCGGATTTACGTCCGATCGCGCAGGCATTGCGAAAGGTGTATTTGGAACGGGCATCGGGATTACGATCGCAGCCGACGGATGTGGAACTGTTGCGAGAACAGGGATTACAGAAATTAGGATTGATGTTGCAGAAGGTTGCTCAGGAATTGCAATTGCATATTGAGGATGAACTGAATCAGGTGGTGGCGAGTGGTCGAAATGAGGCGTTTGAGTCCCAGTTTCGACGGCTTCAAGGACAATTGGTCATACGCTTAGATGAGTTGGTGGCGGAGTTTTCGGTGGGGATGGTGCATGAACGGGCGCAGGGAAGTCATTCACGAAATTCTGTGGTGCCGTTGTTGGGAATTTTGGCGGAGGCATTTTACTATTTGGCGAATGGGCTAGAAGATACATTGGTTGAGGCTTCGAGGGAATTGGTGAATGGATTTTTTGAGCAGTTGGACGATCGGATTTCGCAGCAACGGTACTATCAGGAAATGCATCGTTTGGTGGGTCATGATGGTGGGATTGCGGCTTTGTTATTGCAGGCTAAAGAGTTGGCGAGTTTGGCGTTGGTGAATGCGGCGCGGGTAGAGTGCGATCGGTATGTGCGGGAGTGCGAAAGCTTTTTTGCGGAGGGGACGACTTCTATTTTTCAATTGCGTGAAACGATGGCGCAGGCTTGTCGTGGGTATGATTATTCCAATATGGTGGCGGCGGAACCTGCAATTCGTCAGTTATTGAAGTTGGATTTTGAACAAAAGGTGAAAATGACGGTATTACGAACGTTTAGACAAACGATTAATCAAACTTTGAATTCGGTGTTGTTGGAACGATCGAAATTGTTGGTGATTTCAATTTCCGATCGATATGATGAGGCTCGATCGTTTTTGGGTGATGTTTTGCGGCGGGAGGCTGAAGAACAAGTGTTACAACGAGATCAGTTGTTGGCAGAAATTGAAGAGAAGATTGTAGTTTTTGAGGAGGCGATCGATCGGATTGGGGCGATCGGTGGGAACAATCTATAAGTAAAGATTCAGTACTATTTCGAGTAGATAATTTATTTTATATAAGTTAAAATCTATCTCAGATCAATATTTTTTATCTTTGTGTAGGACTATTTAGCTATGAGCCAAGACAATCAAAAATTCCAATCGCTATCACCAGAAGATGTCATCTCAGTCCCCGACATTAAGCTGATAGGAAAAATATGGACTACAACAACAGCTACAACGGAAGAACTTAGGAAGAGAATTGGGGCAGTTTTCGGTGTAGCAAATCCTGAAGAGCCTTGTTACGGTTGGTTTGATAATGGTGTTGAGGCAAAAGTACTGATTGCCGAGAAAGGGGGTGGATGGAAAGTCGGTCGAGTACGACTCTCAGTTGAATTTTTATCTGATGAACCTACTACAAATGTAGCTTCTATTACGGAAAAACCAACCCTTGGATTAGACGAATTTCGCTAATCAACAATTCTAAAATAGTAAGTGTCATTTTCGGATGTTTTAAACTATATGAAAGAGATGAAATCTTAATTATATATAGGTAAAATATCCGAAGCTTGAAGTTCAATACTTTTAAAATAAAATGAGTAATTTAGAAAAAATTCCTGGATTTTTAGAAAGTCTAAATGATTCGATCGTTGTCTTTGGCGATCGCGTCAGAAATAAAAGACCTGCATCAAGTGAGATGATTCATGATGTAATGCTCAACCGCGTCAATGAAGTGATTAGTTATCTGTCATCTGATTTAAGTTGCTCCGGTGTTATTACGGGCATCACTTCTTCTGAACCATCTGACTGGGAGACAGGAATTCCTTGTGAAGTGTTAAAGCCTGACCAATCATGGAAAAATGGTCGGCTTGTTCTGCGTGTGATAGCTGAATTTGTTGAAGATGAGAGTGAGAGTAATGTGGAAAGTCCGATCGAACCTTCTCTTGATACCTTTCGATAATTTCATGTTTAGATTTTAATTATTCTAGGAGTGCATACAGCAATGGATTCAGAGCAAATACTTAAGGGAATCAATGATGAGGATGTTATTCATATCAGTGGAGCTTTTAAAAAAAGAACTTTCTGTATTTCAGAGTTTAGGACAATGGTTAAGACCGCAGCGGTTGCAATGAAAAATGCTTATGGTCGCTCTTTGCAGGAACAAGGTCATCATTTATATCCTGAAGGAGCAGGTACACATATATATGATGCTTGGCTTACTGATTCAGGAATAGAATGTGAATTACTTCGTCTTGGAGATAGTCAATGGAAGCATGGGAAGGTCCGTATTCGTATAGAAGTTGAATTCATTCCTGATGGCGAGGAAGATTCAAATCAAATTGATGAAAATCCCCTTGACACCTTCCGCGAAAGCTAATGAAACTCGACAAAACCCCACGCCGAAAAATTCCCGATGCTGTTCGTAACTATGTCTTCGATCGCGACAATCACCAATGTCAAAGCTGCAACACCCAAAAGAATCTTACGATCGACCACATCATCCCAATCAACCACGGCGGCAGCAACGATCTGAGTAATCTTCAAACCCTTTGCCAAAGCTGTAACTCCAGCAAACGCGATCGGATAGACGATCGGTTCCAACGTCGTTTTATTTGAAGAACATTAAAAGAGAGGAAAATACGTTTAATTTTCCCTCTTGTAATTTAGACATGGATTAATTGATAGCATTAAAGTCAATTAATTTGATCTGGTTTATTGTTGAAAACCCTCTGTAGGCGGGCCTACAGAATCGCAATCACTCAACTAGGGTGGAATTGACAAAAGCAGAAAACTGTATAGAACTAAGCCAGAAATCTGAACAGACAAGCAAAAAGGCAAAAGTAAGGCCAGTTTAGGTCGAGCCGGGGGTGGGCGACGATTAGATGAAAATCGGCGTTCCAGATTTACGGTATGAGGGTTTAGAGAATAGGTACATCCCAAAATTTGAGATAGTGAAGTAGCCATTTAACCGAATGCCTCAGCATTTCCTCTGATTTGGAATAGCACAACGTCTTTCGATGTAAGCGGGCCAGATAGTGCCGGAGTCTTGTATTCTCGCCTT
>JAYUEW010000253.1:0-16525 GCA_043739045.1 Synechococcales cyanobacterium | reverse complement strand
GCGATCGTCGGTTCAATGTCGCTGACTCAGAGTGTCATGGCTGTCACTTGGGTTAAGGTTACGGAAAATGCTGCAAAAGACGGATTTTTTATTGATACGGATTCAATTCAGAAAAAAGGACAGACCGTTAGCTATTGGGAATATCGGGAATTTGTTGAACCCAATAATGCATTTCTTGAAAATGACGTTGCTAAACCGTTGTATGGCGTTGTGATTCGATGGTCTGCTGATTGTGGTGCGAAGACCCAACGTCTACGCCGAGTAAATGCGTTTACCAGTAACCGAGAACTGATTCAAAAGTTTGAATACGGTGAAAAAGGTACACTTAATCAGCCCCGGCCTGGTAGTAGCGGTTATGAAGTGTTGGACATGGCCTGTAATCCACAAAAGTTAGACCAACCTAAAATTACGCCTAAACCATAGGCTCAGCCCGAACCCAAGACCGTCAAAATTCCCTAACGAGTAAGACCGAGGTAGAGTTCTCCGACCTGAGGATCATTTAGAAGATCGATTCCTCGGCCTTCAAATCGATCGCGGCCTGATTCAAGAACATAGCCACGATCGGATATTTGTAATGCTTTTTTGGCGTTTTGTTCGACTAATAAAATCGCCATGCCCGATGCTTTTATTTCTTGAATTTGTTCAAATACTGATTGCACCATCAACGGCGACAATGCGGCAGAGGGTTCATCGAGTATTAATAATTTGGGTTGAACCATTAGCGCTTTGGCCATAGCCAATTGTTGCCGTTCACCCCCCGAAAGCGTCCCGGCCCGTTGTTTGCGTCGATCGCCTAGTTTTGGGAACCGATCGTACATTTCTTGTTTTAGTTTTTTGGTGGGTGTGTTGCTGATGTATGCTCCCATATCTAGGTTTTCTTCGACGGAGAGCGATCGGAATACATTGGCAATTTGAGGAACGTAGCCAACTCCCTTGGGCACGATGCGATCGGGTTTCAGTCCGGTAATCGATTCGCCATTAAAAACAATAGTTCCAGTGTGGGGCGTGATCAGTCCGAAGATGGCTTTGGCGAGAGTTGATTTCCCGGCTCCATTTGGTCCGATGATTGTGACGAGTTCGCCCCTGTGGACTTTAATGCTGATCCCTTGAAGAATATCAACGTCTTTGATGTAGCCTGCATGGACGGATTCGACGGAAAGCAGCGGGGTGGTCATAGTTTAGTCAATGTTTGATCAGTATAGTTCGTATTTCATGAGCTGACATGGAATGGTTCCATTATATACAGCCGTGCGCTGGGCCGATCGTAACCCAATGCATTGTGAAAGTTCTTTGTTGCCACTCAAAACATAGGCCGTCCAGCCTTTGAATTCTTGTTTCATGACATTGCCCAATTGTTTATAAAAAGCACCCAAATCACTATCACGACCAATGCGTTCACCGTAGGGTGGATTGCAAAACAGAACTCCACTATCAGCGGGTGCCACGACTTCAGTTAGATCAATTTTTGAAAAGTAGATATGACCTGTCACTCCGCATTGAGTTGCATTTACGATCGCTTGATCTACAATTTCACCATTTCCATCACTGCCCCAAACTGGAGACGGTAGTTGTTTAAGCTGTTTAGATTCAGCCGATGCAATCAGTTCTTCGAGCAATTTCTCGTCATAGTCTAACCAAGTCTCAAATCCAAACCCTTCACGGAAAAGTCCGGGTGCAATGTTTAATCCTTTCAAACAAGCTTCTAACGGTAGTGTTCCAGATCCACACATTGGATCGTAAAACATTTGATCGGATTGCCAACCTGACATTTCAATCAAAGCTGCCGCTAATGATTCCTTCAGCGGAGCCGCACCCATAGCTGCACGATAGCCTCGACGGTGGAGACTCTTGCCGGAGCTGTCTAGACTGACGGTACAGGATTCGGGATTGACATGGACATTGATTTGTAAGTCTGGCTCATAAATGTCTACGTCCGATCGTTCACCATGCTTTTCTTTTTGTTGATCAACGATCGCATTCTTGACTTGGAGTGCGGTGAAGTGGGTGTGATTAAGCTGATCATTTTTGCCTGTGGCAGTAACAGCTAATGTATTTTCAGGGGTCAAATACTCGGACCAATCAATGGATTGAATACCATCGTAAAGATCTTCTGGGGTTTGACAAGGAAAGTTCTTTAGCTTCATCAAAATCCGAAACGGTAGCCTTGCCCACAAGTTAACTTGATAGAGCAATGTGCGATCGCCCTGAAATGAAACCCCACAGAATTGAGGCTCGACATTCTGTGCGCCTAGGCGTTCTAATTCCTGAGCCGCTAACTGTTCTAATCCCCGTGCTACGGTCGCAAAATAGTAATTCATTTGACTAATTGTACTACGATCGTCGCAATATCTCTAGTCTCGCTGTAAATTTATTAATAGGTTTGTGTTTGTACTTTGTGTTTGTACTTTGTGTTTACACTTTAGCGATTTCGGAGGTTGGACGAGCGACAAGTCCGGGATACGGTTCGGTCGCAAAAGGCCGATCGGGTTCGGTTAATAATGCCCGATCGCAACTATCAAAGAATTCAATTTTGTTCTGTGCCCGTCGCATTTGACGCAAGAAATCACCATTTTCATCAACGCCTTGAGCAATATAATTCAAGTACATTTTCATGTAACTTATTCTCGATCGGTCTGAAATAGCTTGAGCATTTGGAGATTCGTATAGCCGATCGATATAATTGCGTACTTCTGAGAGTGGAATAATAGAAATTGGTTGACCGGATAATCCCTGTCGCAATTGAGTGAAAATCCAAGGATTACGAATGGCAGACCGACCAATCATTACGCCCGCTGCTTTAGTTTGATTAAGAACTTCTATCGCAGTCTGAGCCGAGGTTATATTGCCATTTGCAAATACTGGACAATTCACGGTTTTAACAGCGTGAGCAATTAAATTATAATTCACTGCGCCGTGATACATTTCTTTGACTGTGCGGCCATGTAAACTTAATAAATCAATTTGGTGATGATTCAGTAAATGAAGAATTTTGTCGAAATTTTCAGTATCTTCAAATCCAACTCGCATCTTTATGGTCAATCGTCCGGGTATGGCCGATCGCAATTCTCCTAAAATTCGATCGATTTTTTCGGGATCTCGTAATAAACCGCCACCCACATTTTTACGATAAATCCGAGGGGCCGGACAGCCCATATTTAGGTCTACGCCCGCGATCGGATATTGACTTAATTGTTTTGCAGTACGGACTAAATCTGGAATACTTTCCCCAATCATTTGTGCAAAAATCGGCTGACCTGTCGTGTTATTTACGATCGCATCTAATATACCTTTGTCAAGACCGGACGTGGCGTGAACCCGAAAGTATTCCGTAAAAAAGTAGTCGGGACAGCCATATTGGGCAATCACATCCATGAACGATCGATTCGTTACGTCCTGCATGGGAGCGAGAGCAGAGTAAGTTTGTCCAGGAATTAGAAAAGACATAACAGGGCAATGATCGAGGGTTATCATCTTAACGCAAATCAGTTCTAATTTAGAGTTCTGATTTAGAGTATTAAGCCAGAACCCGATCGCCTCGAAGAATCATTTTTTATTTTAAAGTGTAAAGAAGGGAGTTACAGCACTCGTGTAAAGTGGACGAATCACTCCCTCGTATCACTCATCAGCCTCACTGCGTATCTATGCTCAATCTCATTGCTCTACTCGCGTCCGAACTTGCCGTAAAGCCCAGTCAGATTCAGGCTGCACTTAATCTTTTTGCCGAAGGGGGAACGGTACCATTCATTGCCCGATATCGGAAAGAACAAACCGAGGAAATGGATGAGATTCAATTGCGGACCTTGAGTGAGCGGTTTGCCTATTTGACTGAATTGCAAGATCGCAAAAAAGTGATTCTAGAATCAATAGAATCTCAAGGCAAACTGACTGACGAGCTTAAACGTAAAATTGAAGCCAGTTTACTTAAAACTGAAATTGAAGATCTCTATTTACCCTACAAGCCTAAACGTCGTACCAGAGCCACGATCGCCCGTGAAAAAGGACTGGGTACATTGGCTGAATGGATTAAAGCGCTCAATCAACTCAATGCCGCTGCTATCGATTTGGCGGAAGAAGCCTTAAAGTATATTGATATTGAAAAAGGGGTGAAAACTGCTGAAGAAGCATTGGCTGGAGCTTCGGATATTTTGGCAGAAGAGATTGCTGATCGGGCAGATTTACGATCGTATTTACGTGAATTTTTACTGAAATCTGGATTGTTTGAATCTCATTTAAAAGATGGACATCCTGAAGGCACAACTAAGTTTGAAATGTATCGATCGTATAGTGCAAAAGTGAATACTATTGCATCGCATAATCTTTTGGCATTGTGTCGGGGAGAGACTGAAGGTATTCTTGTATTTAGTCTTATTTTTGACGAAGACAATATTGCAAATTATCTGGAAACGGCCATTATTCGGACTAAGGTGACGGCGGTAAAATTATTTTATCGATCGATGCTTCAGGATTCATTCAATCGATTGATGAAGCCCTCATTGATTAATGAAGTTCGCAATCAGAAAAAACTAGAAGCCGATATTGAATCAATTAAAACATTTGAAATCAATCTACGGGAATTACTACTCTCGGCTCCAGCAGGAATGAAGCCAACCTTAGCGATTGATCCAGGGTTCCGATCGGGTTGTAAAGTATCTGTTCTGGATACGACGGGTAAATTTTTAGAATACCAAGCCGTATTTCCCCATACTGGCCAAGGGCAGCGACGCGAGGCTTTGGCTACTGTTAAACATTTGATTGAGAAATACAAAATTGAATTGATTGCGATCGGAAATGGTACCGCGAGTCGTGAAACTGATGAATTTGTGACGGAAGTCTTCACAATGTTGGAAACTAAGTTAGAAACTAAACCTGTCAAAGTGATGGTGAACGAATCGGGCGCATCAATTTATTCAGCCAGTGATGTAGCGATCGGTGAATTTCCAGACCTCGATATTACTGTGCGTGGGGCCATTAGTATTGGGCGAAGATTACAAGATCCATTAGCAGAACTTGTAAAGATTGATCCAAAATCGATCGGTGTTGGGCAATATCAGCATGATGTCGATCAGAAATTATTAAAACGTAAGCTCGACGATACCGTAGAAAGTTGTGTGAACTACGTGGGTGTCGATCTCAATATGGCATCCAAAGAGTTGCTGACGTTTGTATCGGGAATTAATGCAACCGTTGCTAATAATATTTTGCAATATCGTAATGAGAATGGAGCCTTTAGCGATCGTAAAGCATTACTCAAAGTCCCCAAACTCGGGCCTAAAGCGTTTGAGCAAGCCGCTGGATTCTTGAGAATTAGGGATGGAAAAAATCCACTGGATAATACCGCCGTTCACCCAGAGCGCTATAAATTAGTGGAGGCGATCGCGAAAGATTTGAAAGTTAAGTTAAATGAAACAACCAAAATTGCTGAACAACTCAAAGCCAATATCAAAAACTATATTACTGAAACAATCGGTGAACCAACCTTACGCGACATCATTGCAGAATTAGAAAAACCAGGACGTGATCCCCGTGCCCAATTCACCTATGCTACCTTCCGCGACGACATTAAAGAAATGCGCGATTTACAGGTGGGAATGGAGTTAGAGGGCATCGTGACAAATGTGGCAAACTTTGGTGCGTTTGTCGATTTGGGTGTCCATCAAGATGGTCTAATTCATGTATCACAACTCGCCGATCGGTTCATTAGTGATCCAAATGAAGTTGTGAAAGTTGGGCAAGTGGTGAAAGTTCGGGTTTTGGAAGTAAATATGGGATTAAAACGAATTGGGTTATCCATGCGTGCGCCCGATGGTAGTACCCCAAATACTGGATCGATAACAAGTGGTAATACTAGTCGAGATATTCCCCGATCGCCCATCAGTCAACGTCCTGCCGCCAAAGTTCAACCCCAATCTCGACTTCAGCCAGAAAAGCAGATTGAACAGAAAACTGAAAAACAATTAGGTTCGGCACCAACACCTTCCTTAGAAGATTTGAAGGCAAAATTTAGTCGGAAATTTTAGATTGTTTAGATTGCACATCCGTTTAGATTGCACATAAAGTGTGGGACATATTTGCAATGTCCCAACAGAGATTGAATTAAATTATCTAGATCTCTATTGGACCAAACCAAATAATGCGGCTAACAATGCTTTTTGTGCGTGCATTCGGTTTTCAGCCTGATCCCAAATGCGCGATCGTTTTCCTTCCATTACCTCATGGGTAATCTCTTCGCCGCGATGAGCGGGTAAACAATGTAATACGATCGCATCTTTATCCGCATTCTTCATTAATTCTGCATTCACTTGATAGGGCATAAAGACCGGAATTCGATCGTCCGATTCAGCCTCTTGCCCCATACTCGCCCACACATCGGTATAGATAGACCACATTTGCGCCTTCTACCGCCGCCCGCACGTCCGTTGTCGTAATCACCTGGGACCGATCGCCTGCAATTGCTTTTGCCTGAGCCACGACATCCGGCGAACATTCATACCCGTTCGGAGCTGCAATCCGAACATTCATTCCCACTGCCGCACAACCCAACAAAATAGAATGAGCCATGTTGTTCCCGTCGCCGACATAGGTGAATGTCAGTCCTTCGCATTTGCCAAAATTCTCTTGTACGGTTTGCAAATCAGCCAGAACTTGACAAGGATGTTCTAAATCTGTCAGGGCATTGACAATAGGCATTTTGCAATACTGGGCAAACGTTTCAATATCAGCCTGAGCAAAGGTCCGAATTGCTAATGCATCCAAATACCGATCGAGTACTCGCGCTGTATCTTCGATCGGTTCACCCCGACCAATTTGAGTCACATTAATATTCAAATCCATCACCTGACCACCAAGCTGAAACATGGCCGTCGAAAAGCTAACGCGGGTGCGGGTAGAGGCTTTGTAAAATAAGAGTCCTAAGGTGGGAATCCGATCGGTAAAACGCGGATTGAGTTCACCTTTTTTCATCGCGATCGCCCAATCCAACACCTGTTGAATTTCTGCACTGGACAGATCCGCCAAACTCAATACATCCCGCCCCTTTAATATGCCCATGATTTAGCCCCTTATAAAAAACCCATTCCAAAAAACCATTCTAAAACGCAAAATACCCGCAAGAAAATTCTTGTTCGGGCATTCTTGTTAGAGCCTTGTATTATAGTGCTTGTTATCGCTACATCATGCGAACTGCGCCAAAATAAATGCTTGCATTCGCTGAATCACTGCCAAAGAAATCTCATGTCCCATTCCAGAAAACTCATAGGACTCGACTTCGACTCCGGCATTAATCAGCGAGTTTTTAGTAGCTCTTGAGGCTGCGATCGGGACAACATTGTCGGCGGTTCCGTGGATCATCAGGAGCTTGGGTGCCCGCGTCACAGGAAGAATTGGGCGATGGGCATAGCCGCTCATGGACATCAATCCGGCTAGAGGCAATTCTAATCCCACCTCAATGGTCATAGCGCCGCCCTGAGAAAATCCGCCCAAAATTGTTTTATTTAAGGGTACGCCTGTTTGTTCTGGCAAGCTAGTGATCCAATCGCGCAGCACTTGACGACTGCGTTGCAGATCCGGGCGATCGCTTAAATCAACCTTAAAATCAAATCGTTCAACATTTGGAAAGTCATACCACATTTGTCCTTCTGGATTGTAGGGATGCTGAAACAATCCCTTCGGCATCAATCGAACTGTCCCCGGAACCTCTAGCATTCCGGTGAACTGCGCCGCATCCTCTGCCGTCCCGCCCCAACCGTGGAGAATGACGATCGCATGGCTGGCTGGACTGGGCTGAGCTGGGATTGTAATGACTTGCAACATAAAGCTAGAGGCGACTCAATGGACAATAGACCATTAAACAGCAAAAGCTCTAAGAAAGTGTTTGAAATGTTTCAACCTCTCCATCATCTATTGACAAAGGTGATTTATTTATTAGAAATCACCTTAGGTTTGTCGTTATCCCAAAATCTCATCTCGTTGGAGTTGCGATCGGAATATTAATAGGTTGATGGAGAAGTTGAAAACCCATGACGCTACTTTGCGTCGTCATCATGAGCGTAGCGGTTATACAAGAAATCTAAGGCATAATTCCGAATTTTGTAGTATTCCGGCATCTCCATAATGCGTGCCCGATCGCGAGGACGTTTAAACGGAATATCCAAAACCTCGCCGATCGCGGCATTCGGACCATTGGTCATCATTACCAACTTATCAGCCAAAAACAAGGCTTCATCAATATCGTGGGTAATCATCAATACCGTACTGCGACTGTGATTCCAAATTTTCAACAACTCCTCTTGCAATTCTTCCTTGGTAATGGCATCCAATGCTCCAAAAGGTTCATCTAAAACCAAAACTTCAGGACGAATAGACAGTGCGCGCGCGATCGCAACCCGTTGGCGCATTCCACCAGAAATCTGTGGCGGAGTCTTATCAACTGCCTCCATCAGTCCAACCATTTTTAAATGATCTTTAACAATGGTATCTTTTTCACCCTTTGGTTTATCCGGATAGACCGCATTAACGGCCAAATAAACATTCTCATATACCGTCAACCAAGGCAGTAACGCATACCCCTGGAATACCACCATCCGATCGGGACCGGGACGTTCAATGGATTTGCCTTTCAATTTTACAGTTCCTGAAGTCGGCATGGAAAAACCACTAACCATATTCAGTAACGTTGATTTTCCACAACCCGAATGACCAATCACACAGATGAATTCACCCTTCTTAACCGTGAGATTAACCCCACTTAAAACAACATACTCACCCCCATCGGCCAGGGGGAAACTTTTTTTAACATCCTTAATCACCAAGAAGTCATCCGCAGAATCAGAAATCGATGCGATCGGTGCTGGAATTTTAGACGTACTGACCATTATATTTACCGTTACTAGGTGGTTTCTACGAAAATGATTACAATCCAAGGCCGAGGGAAAACTTCACGCGCGCGCTACTACCAATGGTTTGGGAACATCCAACATTACATCAGCCATATAAATGTCATGCTTAATGTTCAAACTATTCAAATAACCAATCGGATCATCTGCTGTAAACTTAGTCCCATCAAACAGCTCGATCGCTCCTCGGCTGTAGGTCGTCATTTCAGACATTCCCAATTCCCGCGCAGCAATACTAAAAACACTCACCTTACAAACCCGTTCTAGGACTTCCACCCAATTACGAGGAAACGCTACATCACCCCAACGGGCCATCTGCGCCAACAACCACAGATTTTCAGTACGACTCGGACGATTGGCCGTACCTCCAAAAAAGACATGATGAGAGAGTTGACGAGTATCTTTGGTAATTCCGCAAGTTGCTTGTTGTTCATCACTCAGATAGATGTACTCATGATCCATTGCCAGATATTCACCCTGAGATAAAATCTCCCGAACTTCCGCATGATTCTTCGGATCGGCGCAATATTGACAAGCCTCCAGTAATGCTTTGACCAATGCAACATGAGTATTCGGATAAGCCAAGGCCCAGTCTTCCCGGACTCCTAAAACTTTCCCCGGATGACCGTCCCAAATTTCAATATCGGTCGCAATTTCATAGCCGATTCCTTCGACCACTGCTCTAGTGGCCCAGGGTTCTCCGATCGAATAGCCATCTATTGTACCCGACTGTAAATTCGCAACCATTTGGGCGGGCGGCAGCGACATGATTTCAACATCATGATCAGGATCAATGTCTCCTGAGGCCAACCAATAGCGCAAAAGTAAGTTATGGGACGAAGCTGGATGGGCCACTCCAAAAATATGCTTTTTATCTGGCGTTTCCTTGAGGAATCTCTTGAGATCACTCAATGTCCGAATCCCTCGATCCGCAAAGCGTTTGTCTAGAGCGATCGCATTACCGTTGCGCGTTATGGTCAAGGCTGTCGCTACCGGAGTGGGTTTACCATCCATCCCCCCAACCGTCATCCAAACAGGCATTCCCGACGGCATCAGCGCCGCATCTAAGTAGCCACCTGCAATTCCATCTTGAATCCCACGCCAAGCGGACTCCCGTACTAGATTTACTTCATCTAACCCATGGTGGGCAAAAAATCCCTTTTCTTTTGCAATAATAATCGGTGCAGAGGCGGTTAAAGGCAAAAATCCAATATCGAGATTGATCTTTTCTAAACCATGCTTTGCCACCACGGTTTGTTTGCGGGAACGGATTTTTTTGATTTGCTTTTGTTGGTTCAGGAAGTAGATGATTTCACTACGATAGCTGTAGTAATTTGGATGATTGATCACTTCCATGCGCTTACGAGGTCTAGGAATATCAACCTTCATCAATTGACCGATTTTTGATTCAGGTCCATTGGTCAACATGACAATCCGATCGCTCAATAAAATCGCTTCATCAACATCATGCGTCACCATAATGGCCGTAACTTTGTTCTCATCACAGATCTTCATCAATTGCTCTTGTAGATTCCCCCGAGTCAATGCGTCCAATGCTCCAAATGGCTCATCCAAAAGCAACAACTTCGGCTGAATTGCCAAGGCACGAGCGATCGCAACTCGTTGTTTCATCCCTCCAGACAGCTGATGCGGGGGCTTATCCGCAGCATGACGCAAGCCAACGAGATCGATATGCCGTTCAATGACTTCCTCTTGCTCAGCCTTGGAAAGATTGCCCATGACATTCTTGACCGCTAGCCGGATATTCTCCCGTACACTCATCCAAGGCAACAGGGAATAGTTTTGAAATACAACCATCCGATCGGGTCCGGGCCGCAGAATTTTTTCGCCCTGCAACATAACAATGCCTTCTGTCGGCAAATCCAACCCAGCCACCATGTTCAGCAACGTTGATTTCCCACAGCCCGAATGGCCAATCAAAGAAATAAACTCACCTTTTTCGATCGATAAATCAATCCCCTTTAGGGCAACATAGGTTCCGCCATCATTCAATTCAAAGGTCTTTTCTAGATTGTCAATGGTTACAAATGACATAATGATTTCTCCTAAATGGATACGGTTTTACTATTCTTTAGGACGGCTGACCGGGCAAAATTTTGTGCTGTAACCAATCCATCATTTTATCTAAGCCCCAGCCGACGAGTCCGATATACACCAATGAAAGGATGATTTCACTAACTTGTCCATTTTGGTAAGCATTCCAAATGAAGAACCCAATCCCCACAATCCCAGACATTACGATTTCTGCTGCAATAATGGCCAACCAAGCCAAACCGATCGCGATCCGTAGTCCTGTGAAAATATAAGGCAATGCAGAAGGGAACAAAATTTTGGTATAAAACTCCATTTTCGGTAATTGTAAAACCTGGGCGACATTAGTGTAGTCCTGAGGAATTTGTTTTACACCAACCGCTGTGTTAATCAAAATTGGCCAAACTGCGGTAATGAAAATCACAAATAATGCAGCCGGTTGGTTTTGTTGAAGGGCGGCCAATGCGATCGGAACCCAAGCCAATGGCGGTACGGTTCTCAGGATTTGAAAAATAGGATCGAGACCTTTGTAAACCCGATTATTTAACCCAATTAATACCCCAACACCAATACCAACGATCGCCGCCATCGAGTAACCAATGACCACACGTTGCAAACTCGCAAAAATTTGCCAGAATAAGCCTTTATCCGTACCACCTCTGTCATAGAAGGGATAAAGAATCAGCTTCCAAGTATCTTGAACAACTCTAATGGGTCCGGGTAAAGTTTTATTGAAAGTCGAGAACAGCTCCCAAAGGAGCAACAGAATAATCAACGTAACAAAAGGCGTGACAAAATCATCGATAATTCGCGTTTTGAGCTTGTCATCCATTTTGAACTTAGGCTTCGCTGTGGGGCGTTTTTCAGCAAGGGTCATGGGTCGGTTCTCCTAGAAGTAATAGACGAGTTTTGTACAAATACGATCGATCTCTAATCAATCTTCTTTAAGCAATGTCAATTCCCTGTTAGTAGCATTGAAACCCGATCCCCCTAGCCCCCTTAAAAAGGGGGAACAAGAGCAGACCTTATTTCATAGTCCCCCTTTATTTCATAGTCCCCCTTTTTAAGGGGGATTTAGGGGGATCGGGTCTAGCTGATGACATCAAGCGTTTACTAGGCGCGTTTAATCTTGAGACTGCTGAGATAAGCCTCTGGATTGGATGGATCAAACTTCACTCCGTCGAAGAATTCTTCAATTCCACGGGAAGTATTGGTCGGAATATCTGCTGCTGGAATCCCCAACTCTTGCGCACATTTTTGCCACAGGTCTTGACGATTGATCTTAGGAATCAAGGCTTTAAGCGAATCGTACTGAGATTTATCAAGGAAATTCCAGCGACGGCTTTCAGTCAAGAACCACAAATCATGGCTTTGATAAGGATAGGAAACACTCCCCTTCTTGTCTTTCCAATACAACACAGCCTGCGCTTTGTCATCTACGACTCGTTCACCGAGGTTGTATTTACCCATAAGCGGGTCTTCCAAAACATTCTGAGCAACACCAAAGTATTCTCGTTGAGCGACAATGTTGGCTAGTTCTTTACGATTGTTGAAGTCGTCGCACCACTGCTGGGCTTCCATAATTGCTTTCAACAACGCCTTAGTCGCCTTAGGATACTTATCTACCCAATCCTGTCTGAGGGCTAAATACTCCTCTGGATGGGCACTCCACATCTCACTGGTCAGGGCCGCAATAAAACCACTGTTTTCAGCAACAATCCGATAAGGCCAAGGGTCGCCTGTACTAAATCCATCCATCACCCCCCGCTTCATGTCTGCGACGGTTTGCGCCGAAGGCACGGTCAACAGCTCTGCATCTACATCTGGATCAATGCCACTCGCAGCTAGCCAATAACGAATCCAAAAGTCTTGGTTCGCTTTGGGATAGGTGTAAGCCGCTTTAAATCGATTGCCACTGGCGGTCAAATCTGAAAAATATTTTGCATCCAGTTTTAGGCCAACATTTTTGCCCTTGTGTTTATTCGCGATCGCAATCCCGTTTCCCTGCGTATTTAACTGACACAGAACATACATCGGGATTTTTGCCCCATCTGTGATGATCCCTTCGCTGATCAAATAAGGCATGGGCATTTGCCACTGACCACCATCAATCCCACCGCCAGCAGAACCAATTTTGACGTTATCGCGGGCTGCACCCCAGTTTGCTTGCTTATCGACTTTGACATCCGTAAGGCCGTACTTAGCAAAAAAGCCCTTAGCAAACGCAATCACGATCGGCGCAGACTCAACGATCGGAAGATAGCCCAATCTCACGGTCTTAACTTCTGGCTCCTCACCCGCCTTCACGCCCGACCCTGCCGCAACAGTAGGAGCAGTTGATTTGGAAGCACCGGGATTATCCGATGGAGGTGCCCCTAGGCAACCTTTCAACAAAAGAGCGCCCGTAGCCGCACTTGCAGTCATCAGAAACTGACGACGGTGGAATCTTCTCATTAACTTTTCCTCAAAAAATTAAAAGATGATCATTCATAGACAAAATCTATGATGAAATATTTGCCTATAGATTAAATCTATTTACTTCGGTTATCATAGCCCCAACTTGAGATAGAGAAAAGCAACAGTTTTTGATGAAGACCATAGATTTTCCATATACCAAAATATTGGAGATCCATTTACGCTTAGGTGAGGTTCTTTCGCAGTAAATAGAACATGACTCAAGCTACACTCCACCAGCTCAACATCCTCGAAGCGATCGCTCGTCATGGTAGTTTTACCCGTGCCGCAGAGGAGCTTAACTTAACTCAACCCACAGTATCTCAGCAAGTCAAACGATTGACAGAATCCATAGGGACTCCTCTTTTTAGTCAAATTGGCAAGCATTTGCATCTTACTGAAGCAGGGCAATCCGTCCTAGAAGCCAGTCGAGACATTGCCAATCGGGTCGCTCAGCTTGAAATGCATCTCAATGATTTGCAAGGGATGGACAAGGGACAACTGCGCCTCTCCATTACCACTACTGCAAAATATTTTGTCCCACGTCTTCTCGGACCGTTTCATAAGAAATATCCCGGCATTACCCTTTCGTTAGAAATCGGAAACCAGGCCGAGGTGATGAAACGTGTGGGTAACAATGAAGATGATCTCTATTTCACGGGTCGCCCACCCCGCGATCTTGATGTAGAGATGCGGCCTATTCTGCCGAATCCGTTGGTGGTGGTGGCTAATCGATCGCACCCCCTCGCCCAAGAAAAAGACATTCCGCTTCAGCGTCTTGTGGGAGAACCCATGATCATGCGAGAGCCGGGTTCTGGCACTAGGGCGATCGTTGAGAAATTCTTCGGGGACAATCGGGTGGATATTACGATGATTATGGCTCTGACTAGTAATGAAGCCATTAAACAGGCGATTATAGGGGGTCTCGGTATTTCAGTTCTCTCGCAACATACCCTAGCCTGTGAACCCAACGACAGCCCTTTGGTCATCTTAGATGTAGAAGGTTTTCCAATGCAGCAGCATTGTTATTTAGTCTATCCATCGGGCAAACATCTCTCGATCGTGGCCCAAGCCTTTATTGATTTCCTGTTTGACGAAGGGAGGCAAACAATCAAAGGAACTCTAGCCAAAATTTTACAATAGGAAATGCTTTAATATCAAAGTTGATTTCTCATTTGTTTGGCCGATGACTTTGTGGAGCAAACGATCCTAAACGTCAGATAGATCTAAACCCATTAGTTCTCCGAACCAGCACTGGAGCCACCTGCTTTTTTCGCCTTCATTTTTTCCGTAAGAATCGTTGCTACTTCCGTTACCAACAGCGTCGCAACTAGGCCGTCATCAATCAATCCAACTGGAAAGGTAAACAACTCCGGCAGTAGGTCAACAGGGCTAACAATATAAGCAATGGATGCGACGATGATTATCCAACGATATTTAGAATTGCGAATCAGTTTACGGTATTGATCCTGGATCACATTTTTCATGGATGTACCCTTATTTTAAACTCAGCCCTCCCATAGTACGTGAATCACTGAACCTTAGGGCATCTTCGCACTGCATTATGCTCTACCATACCGCCTTATTTTTTCTTCGGTACTGGAGATGACAGGGTGGGTGGCGCAGTGATTTTGGCCGTAGGGCTGGGGAGAACGCCAGGAGTTGCGCCTTTTTTAAGTAACACGATGGCATCGTAGCGAATGGTCCGATCGCTGGTGTTAGCCGTGGTAATGCCGACCGATCGAATGGCTTCGGTCCACGGTAAATTGTTTAAAGGCGATCGTAATAGCGGCAAATCTTTATAAGTCGCAGCCTTTTCAAGATCAATAAAAATCTCCCCACTTTTCGCCGTCTTTGCATCAGATGTCACTTGTTTGAACATCGGTTGATTGACCAACGGATTCGCCGGACGTGGTAAAAATGTCGCCGCAACGGGTCCGCCTAGAGTCAAAAACGCAATGTTGTTATCCAACCAGCCTCGGGTGACACTAGTTTCGCCATTGGGCATTTTCCACAAAACAACATCTTGATTCGCGACTTTGTTGGGTTCGATTTTGAAGTTATATTTACGCCCCATGGTCTCATCGAGCTGGGTCAAGGCTTTTTCCGCCGCCCGCCGATCGCTAGCCTGCACCATCATCGTGACCCCAACCGGATTAGCCAACGAACTTCCCAGTGCCACAGGAAGTAGGGCTAAGGAAAACTCGCCATCCATCCAGTTGATAAAGTCCTGCTCCAAATCCATCCCAATCGCGCCCCGAATTTCCTGTTTAAAGCTGGCAGGATCTAAAAGTTTAATTGGATTTGTGGCGTAGTCTCGGCTGTAAGTGGTCCAGAATTGCTTAAAACTTCCCCCCGCTAACGTCATAACGGAGTCAGCCGGAAGCCGAGTCGCCATGGTTTTAGCATTGTTTTCTGTAGAAAATTTAACTTGACTATCGGGCTTGAGCCAAAGGACACTTTTCACCTGAATGCCATCGTTTTGCAGCGTAGTGGTCATGACCCAGCCTTGGGTTGTTGACATCTCTTTTTTTGGATTTGGCCGCACCGTGCGTCCACTTTGTTGGGCCATGGCGGGCAAGTTTAGGTAAATAGTCGAAAAGCTGGGTCCGGTTTGGATTTGGCCAAGAGCGTTGCTATACCCTGCTAAGGTGGCGATCGCTTTGCTCCCTTTGTAAGTTTCGATCGCCTGTTCGATAGCTCTTGGACTATTTGCCACAACGACTAATTTTCCATCAAGGGCTGCGATCGCTAGCGTTTTATTCGCCTTCCCTACTTGGCCCTCCTGAATTTCCACATCCTTATAAGTTCGTTTAGTCCATTGCTGCCCGTCACGATATTTACCTAAGACTTCCCTTGCCTTTGGGCCATCCTGAATCGGCAACACCAACAGCGCAGGCTGAGGATTGGCCGGACGAACAGGTGCACTATCTACCGGAGGCTGGGTTTCACCTTGGGGAGAGAGCAATGCAAAACTCGCTTCACGACCCACCCAAGGCTGAATGTCGCGTTCGTAATCTAGACCATTATCAAACAAAAATCGATCGCGCACTTCAGCAATATTTTGGTCCAAGAATTCCTGACTTTTCTGAGTTCCAAAGGCGCGTAGTTGTTGCCACTGTTCGGGT
>JAYUEW010000252.1:0-5756 GCA_043739045.1 Synechococcales cyanobacterium | reverse complement strand
CAAGGAAATAATATAAAAATTCAAACCAGCCGATCGTATCTCGAAATTTTCCAAGAGAATTTCCTCACTTTTATCAATATGGTGTTTTTCTCCATTAGCGGCATCATGATTGCCCTAAGGCGATACAGCGATGCGATTTTGGTCGTTGTGATTATTCTCATTGGCGTTGTGATTGGCATTGTTCAAGAGATTTGGGCCAAGCGAAAACTAGACGAAATTGCCTTATTGCAACGCCCGACGGCCATGGTTATCCGGGAAGGAGTGGAGTTTGAAATTACGCCGGATCAGTTGGTGCTAGGCGATATTTTAGAAGTGAAAGCTGGAGATCAAATCTTGGTTGATGGCATGATTTTTGGCGATGGCAAGGTCGAAGTCGATGAATCATTACTGACAGGCGAGTCGGATTTAATTTTAAAGACTGCTGGTGATGAGGTGTTCTCTGGAACTATTTGTGTCAGTGGCAGTGCCTATTTTGAAGCCACTCAAGTGGGCGTGAATACTGTTGCTTATAAGTTGATCTCTGGGGCACGATCGTTCCGTAAAATCCTCACCCCACTTCAACGCGAAATCAATTTAATCATTCGAGCCTTACTACTTGTCGCCTGCTTCCTGTGGCTCTTAGTAATGATTAGCTTTTTTAGCCGAACCTATAGTTTTGCGGACATTGTGCAACATGCTGCTGTGGTTGCAGGGCTAGTTCCGGCAGGGCTATTGATTGCAATTACGGTGGCCTATGGGACTGGGGCGCTGCGGATGTTGGGGGAGGATGTGCTGATTCAGCAGGCCAATGCTGTAGAGTCGTTGAGTCATGTGGATGTTTTATGTGTTGATAAAACCGGAACGCTCACGGCCAATCATATCAACCTGCAATCTATTCATGCAATAGACTATCCAGAGGCTGCTCTACGCAAAATCCTGGGCGATTATGCCTACAATACCACTTCACCAAACCGAACCTCTGAAGCCCTCGGTAAGGGCTGCGAAGGCAAAGCACGGCAGGTCGTGGCTGAAATCGCTTTTTCCAGTGCCCGAAAATGGAGCGCTATTTCCCTTGCGTCGATCACCACTGATGGGGTTACGGATGAGGCTCAAGCCTACGTTTTGGGCGCACCTGAAATGCTAGAACACGCGCTCACCTTCACCCCCGAAATCCGATCAATATTGCAAGCGGGCACTTCTCAAGGGTTACGCGTATTGATCTTTGCTATGGCGGCTGGAACCGACTGGATGACCGCCGAGGAGACCGTGTTGCCGTTGTTGAAACCATTGGCCGTTCTATACTTTAGCGATCAACTACGAACTAATGTTGCCGAAACCTTGAATCAATTTCGCATAGCCGGAGTCGAGCTTAAGGTAATTTCCGGCGACAATCCTGAAACGGTCGCCGCTCTGGCACGGCAAGCAGGGTTATCAGTCGAGGGAGATCTCAAAGTAGTCTCGGGTTTGGACTTGGCAAAATTGAGTTCAGCGGAGTTTGATCAAGTCGCAAAAACAGCAACGGTCTTTGGCCGGATTACCCCAGAACAAAAGGCCGCTATTGTAAAATCCCTGCGGACACAACAGCGCTATGTGGCGATGATTGGGGATGGTGTGAATGATGTGTTGTCGTTGAAACAGGCCAATCTCGGCATTGCGATGGAAAGTGGTAGTAAAGCGACCCGATCGGTGGCGGATATTGTGTTGTTGAAAGATTCCTTTGCATCGTTGCCCCATGCCTTAATTGAAGGTCAACGGATTCAAAATGGGATTCGGGATTCTCTGGCGATTTTTCTGATTCGGATTGCTTGCGTCACAATATTGATTTTTTCTATTGCAATGGTGACAGATAGTTTCCCAATGTTTAATAAACAAAGTGCATTACTCGCCCTGTATGGAACAGGTTTACCCACAGCGATGTTTCCGATTTGGGCACAACCCGGAGCCACCAAAAAACGCCGAAAAGTACTCCGATCGATTCTCCATTTCATTGTCCCAGCGACCATTAGCATGACGATCGTAGCCTTGTTTGTATATCTATTGTTTCTAATGCGTGCCATTCTAGATTTGCAACCCGGACTTCAGCTCAGCGATTCAGACTATGCACTACCGCGAACTGCACTTGTGACCGTATTGATTTTTTGTCACCTATTACTATTACCATTCCTCAAACCACCCACTCGACATTGGGTCGCCGGAGAACCATTAAGCGGAGATATTCGTTATTCGTACATTGCATTAATTATGGCGGGTGTGACATTACTAACTCTAATGGTGCCAATATTCCGAGACTTTTTTGAATTAGCGACCTTAAGCAGCACGGACATTTTATTCTTAATTACGGTGGCATTGGAATGGGCCTTCATTCAACGAGCGCTTTGGCGGAGTCGGTTTTTCGACAATTTCTTGGGTGTGGATCTACGCTAATTCTAATTCTCATTCCCTTACTACTTTCCTGACATCATGACTCAATCTTCACCTACCGCTCCGAATATCTCTGTTCACTGGATGGAAATCGCAGCTATTAGCCTCGGCGGTATTGGGTTAGTCGGAGCGGCCATTATTGGTCTTAGCCATAAGCTCCAAACCAACATGCATGAAGCCAAAAGGGTGGAAAAAATTGCCCACAACCTAATTACCTATCAATTTCCTCAATCTTCCCAAGGTCGTATTGGCCTCAGTATTGGGGCTGAATCGTTTGCGGTGATTACCGATCGGACTACCAATCCAAACCTACGCCTATTTGTTCAAGCCTCTCCAGTGGATGGTGTGGAACGATCGTCTGTTGTAGTGCGCGAATATGCCTTGGGTTCGGGTTGGCGGGGGATTTGGGAAACTTTCACAGAAGAAACTCAGCCCTTTTCATACTGCAACCAAACTGTCAACTTGAAGACTCGTCGAGGTCGTTGGTCCCGGACGGATAGTGCAGAACCTCGTCCGGCTATTAAATACAGCATTGATACTACGATCGATGGCTATGATCAAACCATTCGGATTTTGGCAACAGGAACCAATGCCGAACCGCTTGCCCAAGATTTGTTAAAAAGTATTCAATGTCGTCAAAAATATCAGAATTAGCGATCGCCTAAGTCCAAATCTTTAGCCCCTCAACTTCCGGGTTAAGTTGTAAGTTGCTTTGGATTATTACATTTTATTTCTTTAATTTTTTACCTACTAAAGCAATCATCCGTTACAGTGATTAACTAAATCCATCACATTGAGTGAAATTGAGCGAAAATCTGACGTATGAAGATTTTGGTTTTGACCTGGGAATTTCCACCCCGGATAGTGGGTGGTATCGCTCGCCACGTGGCAGAGCTATATCCAGAACTCCACCACCATGAGGTTCATTTACTTACGGTCCAATTTGGTGAGTCATTGTCCCAAGAGACTGTCGATGGCATCCATATCCATCGTATTTCCGTAGGCGAAAGTCAAAACTTCCTCCAGTGGATTGGCCGGATGAATGAGGCACTCGGACAGTATGGCGGCGATCTAATGGCCCTTCAGCCATTATTAGATGCGCCAAGTTTTGACGTGATTCATGCCCATGATTGGCTTGTGGGAGACGCGGCGATCGCCCTTAAAAATCGGTTTAAAGTGCCCCTAATTACCACCATTCACGCCACTGAATATGGCCGAAACAACGGCATCCACAATGATCTCCAGCGCTATGTTAATCACAAAGAAACTACACTAATCTACGAATCATGGCGCGTTATTGTTTGTACAAATTACATGAAGCGTGAACTCCAGTATGCCTTCCAGACTCCCCCAGACAAGTTAGATGTAATTTTTAACGGCATCTCCCCCGAGAAAAAACGGATTGATCCCACGATCGATCGCATCGCATTTCGCCGTCGTTTTGCCCAAGACCACGAACAAATTGTTTACTATGTCGGACGAATTACGTACGAAAAAGGCATTCGTCAACTCCTTGATGCTGCCCCACAAGTTATTCAAGGCTTACAGGGCAACGTAAAATTTGTCGTGATTGGCGGCGGCAACACAGATTCGTTACAGTATCGATCGGCAGAACTCGGCATCCAAGCCCAATGTCTATTTACTGGATTTATGCCCGACATCGAACTGGACCAATTCCAAACGATTGCGAATTGTGCCGTATTTCCCAGCTTATATGAACCCTTTGGTATTGTGGCGCTTGAAAGCTTTGCGGCTAAAGTTCCTGTCGTTGTCTCAGATACGGGCGGAATGCCGGAAGTTGTGCAGCATGGTAAAACGGGCATTGTCACGAGAGTAAATAATCCCGATTCGATCGCGTGGGGGATTTTACAAATTCTCAGAAATCCCGACTATGCTCAAATGCTGGTGAAAAATGCCTACGAAGATCTTGAGCTTCGGTTTTCCTGGTCTCAACTCGCTAGTCAAACCGAACAAGTCTACGCCCGAGCCATTCACGAACGATCGCAAGTTGACTGGTAGCTTCAGTCTAGTCTGCGCTTCAGAACGTCTTTTATCATTCTCACATGTCAAACCCAACGTCAAACCCAACGCCCCGATCGTCCACATTCAAGATTCCGAGCTTCAAAAATTCGGCACTCTTTGAGCAAGCCATGACCCATCGCTCCTACGCACACGAAAAAACAAAATCAGCAGGCATTCAACCGGGCAGCGACAACGAGCGTCTAGAATTTTTGGGCGATTGCGTGCTGAATTTTGTCACGGGCGATTTTTTATATGAACATTTCCCAGACAAAGTCGAGGGGGAACTCACCACATTACGAGCGGCCTTAGTCAATGAAGCCCAGGTCGCAGCCTTTGCAAATGCGATCGGACTGGGGGACTATTTGAAGCTAGGCGTTGGGGCCGAACGAGATCGATCGCGCGATCGGGCCAGCGTCTTGAGCAGTACGTTTGAAGCGTTAATTGGCGCGTATTATTTGGACTGTGACGGTGATATTGAATCTATTCGTATCTACCTGGAACCCGTCTTCGAGTCCGTCATTCCGGCCTTAGAAAATACGGCCACCCAAATCAACTACAAAAGCCAGCTTCAAAATTGGGCACAGGTCCATCACCAGAAAACTCCTGACTACAAGATAGTCACCAGCAGCGGCCCCGACCACTCGAAAACATTTACCGTGGAGGTTTCCGTGGCTGGGCAAATGCTGGGGAGAGGAATGGGCCAAAGTAAACAAATTGCAGAAAAACTCGCCGCTCAGCAAGCGCTGAAGAAAATCTCATGACCCTGATTATTGCAGGCGATCGCTCCGGCAGCGGCAAAACCACCATTACCCTCGCTATCCTTGCGGCTCTTCGTCAAAAGCAAATTGATGTGCAATCGTTCAAGGTCGGACCCGATTACATTGATCCCATGTTCCACGCCCGCATCACCGGACGGCCTTGCTACAATTTGGATCCCGTTCTCACGTCTGAAGACTACGTTCAGCACACCTTTCACGCTCACACGCAAGGTCGGAGTCATGCCCTAATTGAAGGCGTGATGGGGTTGTTTGATGGAGCCGCGATGCCCATAGGATTTGGCAGTACGGCCTTTATTGCGAAATTATTGAAAACTCCGGTGCTGTTGGTCGTCAATTGCCAAAGCACCTTCCAATCGATCGCCGCCCTCATCCATGGCTATCGAAGCTTTGACCCAGCGGTAACGGTCATGGGCGTGGTGTTGAACAAAGTCGCCAGCGATCGGCACCTCACCTTACTCAAAGCTGCGATCGAACCCCTGAATATTCCGATTTTTGGCGTGTTATATCGAAAAGATGAAATTAAATTGCCCGATCGTCACCTCGGCTTAGTTCCCA
>JAYUEW010000251.1:0-15986 GCA_043739045.1 Synechococcales cyanobacterium | reverse complement strand
CTTGGTAGCTCATTTTCATGTCCTGTCCCCTCTCTGCTCCAGCCGACTGTACAGATTGATAATTAACATTACCATCTCAATTTCCGATAATGTCTAATGATCACGAAACCCTGCAGCTCAAATAATTTACGGCTGGTGAGCGACAAACACTGGGTATCCTCAACCGCATCTAGGTTAATAAGTAGTTCTAAGATGGTTTAGACAAAGCTTATGATTGAGCCAACAGCAAAGAGTATGAGCCAAGATTTTACGATTAACCGGGCTGGTCAAATGCCACACATCTCGGCATCGAATCTGTTTAAAATGGAATCGCTCTGACAATTGGCTATTCACGGCTATTCACGGTTTCAGTTAAACGCCGCATTGTTTGACCAAAACGAATTTGTGATTGAGGACGGTCGTCTTTCATGGTTTTGCGTAACAGAGTTTCAAGCTCAATATCAATCTGAACTAAATCTTATTTTAACAGGGTATTCAAATATCCTTTATCTCCAATTAAAAGTCCTCTTGTAGATTCAATCGTTGCCCATAATGCCTCTCGCTCATCTGCCAACAGTCCAGACAGTTTTAGTAGGGTAGTCGGCGTTGCTGATTTACGGTATTAGCACTAGAACTTTAGAAGGATTCTCCAGTACTTGGAGAGATTTCTTCATCCTCTAAATCAGCAACGCCTTAAATTGATAGTTTGGCTTTGGGTTCGAGGACTGAGCGAAGTCGTTCGCGAAGCGTTGCGTTAGCAAAGTCCGGTTGTACAAATGATTGTGTCTACCCACTTAGTAGATTCTTAAAATAAACTTGGTAGAGCGGACAACAAACCTTGACTTGGTTTCCCTTCCACTTAACCAAGCCTAAACTTTCCAATTGATAGGCTGTAATTAGTTCTAACATCACGGCTTCAGAATTATCGAGAATCTCTCTAAAAGCAGTGAGTAAATTAGGACTTTGCTGGAGTTCATTCCATTGACGCTTAAGGACGTGTCCATAGATTCCGACATCGGTCGCCGCTTCCTTGAGGATGCTTTCGATAGGTATGTTCTGTTTTAGCCAGTAAAATGCTAGTTGAAGCAGATAAGGATGCCCACCCACTAGGGTATTGAGTGAGTTTAAATCAGAATCATTGATCCGCTCCAACTCATAGCATTGAGCCAATTGAACGCTTTGATAAACATCAAAGGCAGAAAGATCGATCGGAACGCCAACGTTGAAGGGAGATTGGTAGAGGTTGAGCGGAGCATAAAGTTCAATGTTATGAACTACCACTAAGCGCAATCTTTGCCAAGTGGGATGCTGCGCGGCAAGTTCATGCCAAATCCGAAATAGCGGCAAGACGTCTTTTGCAAGTTCAGGATACTCAAATAACGGCGTAACCTCGTCCAGAATCAACACGATCGGCTTTTTGACCTGATCCAGTAAAAACATCTGAAAGTAGACATTACAACTGGACTTACTCCCACTTTCTTCATCCCAATACTTGTCTAACTGTGGCTCTAGATTGACCTGTCGGCTCACCTGAATACAAAGCCAACGCAAGAAATCATTCAGATTCCCAAAAAAACGACGATCGGCATTCTGAAAATCCAACAAAACAGGAACCATTCCCTGCGATTGGGCATAAGCAGCGAGTCTCAAAACCAGAGACGTCTTTCCCATTTGCCGAGGCGCTTTAATCTGAAGGAGTCCACCCGGCTTTAGAATCTCACGATAAGCCAACGACTCAAGGGCCGATCGCTGCAAATAGAATCTGGAGTCGATCGCTACAGGACTATTGGGAAATTCGATAACCTTAGGGAGAGGAGCTTTAGCTAAAGTCGGCGCATTGACATAAGATGGGATCATCCAGTTCAGGTAGCAGCATCCGTGCAGTTTTCTTTGTCACCTTGCGCCCTAAAAGTTGAGAGAGTGTCTTCCAAAGCTGAAATCCAATCTCCTTCACATAATCATAGTCATAGCCGGATTCGGTTGCAATTTCTCGATACCGCTTTCCCTCACAGGATCGAAGGAGTACTATTTCCTGAATATAGCTTAGACAATCAGGATCGATTAATCCATTTGCTTTCGCTATGATTTTGTGCTGCATAGAGACAACCGGATGTGTAAATAATGTTGACCTACAAATAAGTGATGAAAACTTGTCACGTTGCGAAACCGTGACGGATTATTCCTCGGTTGTCCAGTCATCAGTGCAAACGCCCCTTTTTCCATCCTATTTATTTCAATGGCTTTAAATCATATTTTAACTTATCCCCACTTATCACACCTTAATTTTAATTAATTTTCTATGCTAAATTAATTTTCTATGCGATTGTTGACCCATCCTGCTTAACGCAGTAGGCCAGCCTAATGTCAGTACAAGAAGCCTCTTCGCGCGTTATCCCCTCATCTCAGTAAAATGTGTTGAGGGCGATCGAGAATAGTGGCTCCATGATGCTGTTTTATGGGAGCTAGAATGTGACAACTATTGGCTTCGATCGTCACATTCTCAAGAAATCCCAGCAGAGCATTAAAGGTTTACCAAATTTTTGACTTGATTATGACTAATCCCACCTTACTATAACTTTTCCAACTTTTTGTTGAACGCCTCTCTAGAGAAGCATTTCAGCGATTGTTCGGATATTAGCTGCTAGGCAAATTAAAGAAATCATAAAATTGTATGGTTGATAACTCTGTCAACCATACAAAACGCTGTATATTTACTGAGAGGAAGATTAAGCTAGTCTGAACTTAAACTTGGACCTTTTCTGGATTATCGATCTGACTAAGCATTCATAATATCCAGTCGATAATTTTTTAATGGGTTATCTACTACTACTTTATAATCTGCTACTTTATAATCTGCTGTTGTGGGGATTCGGGCTGAAGCCAGAAATCATTACTTAGTGAGTAAACTATAAAATATTGCTTAGTGAGTAAACTATAAAATGGAAAAAAATGGGAAATCCTAATCAGTTAACTTGTACTATCCTTAATATTCAAGTTGACAATCTCTCAATGAATGAAGCAATGAGTGAAGTTCGTCGTGGTTTCATTGTCACGCCTAATGTTGATCATCTCATTCATCTCCAAAAAGACGAAGAGTTTTATAACGCCTATCAATCCGCAGATTATCGATTTTGTGATAGTCAAATTTTAATTAAAATGTCCAAGTTTCTGGGCACGCCCATCAAAGAGAAGATTACTGGGTCGGACTTCTTTCCTACATTCTGTCAGTTTCATCGCTCCAATGCCGAAATCCGTATCTTCCTGCTAGGCGGTGCATCAGATTCCCCTGATTTAGCGGCTAGAAATATTAACAATAGGTTGGGACATGATATCATTATCGGCGGTTATTCACCTCCCTTTGGATTTGAAAATGATCCCGATGAATGCGATCGAATCATTGAGTTGATTAAAAAATCAGGTGCAACGGTTCTGGCGGTGGGTGTAGGTGCGCCAAAACAAGAGAAATGGATTGCAAAACATCGCTATCGATTGCCATCCATTGAAATTTTTATGGCCATTGGAGCCACAATCGATTTTGAGGCGGGAAACTTACTTCGTGCTCCAAGTTGGACTCAGAAAGCAGGATTAGAATGGCTCTATCGGCTATTTTCCGAACCTAAACGGCTGTGGCGACGCTACCTGATCAATGATCCACCCTTCTTTTGGCTGATTCTTAAACAACGAGTTGGACTGTATCAATCGCCATTCCAAAAGACACCTTCAAATTCTCAAGTTTCTACTCGACAGCATCACCAGAAACTTGCATCTACCGATACCGAGCATTATTAGGGTCTAAAATTATGCCAAAAGTTTCTGTCGTTATCCCTCTTTACAACACCGAACTATACATCGCTAGGACTCTTCAGTCTGTTCTAAACCAAACTTATCCTGATTTTGAAGTCATCATTGTCGATGATGGGTCGATCGATCGTGGAGTTGAGATTTGTCAATCATTCAGCGATTCTCGAATTAAGATTGTCCAGCAGGCCAATAGATGCTTGGCAGGTGCTCGAAATACTGGAATTCGTCATGCGCAGGGTGACTACATTGCCCTACTAGATAGTGATGACCTCTGGTCTCCCCACAAGCTCGATCGCCATGTTGCTCATTTAGACCGTGAATCCAATGTTGGTATTAGCTTTGGCTATTCAGAATTTATTGATGAATCAGACAAGCGGCTAGGGCTATACCAAAAATCCAAGCGCTTAACCGGGATTACGCCGGACTACATTCTATGTCGCAATCCAATTGGGAATGGTTCATCTGCTGTGATTCGACGCGAAACACTTGAGGCGATTAAGTTTCAAGATAATCAACATGGTTTAGTAGAGGACTGTTATTTTGATGAAAGTTTTCAACGTGCAGAAGACATAGATTGTTGGTTAAGGACTTCTATTACGACAAACTGGATGATTGCTGGAATTCCTGAGGTATTGACTTACTACCGGATTAGTGGCGGTGGCCTATCCGCCAATGCAATGCAACAGCTTCATGCTCTCGATCGCGTTATTGAGAAGACTCGCACCTACGCACCTGAGATCATCGCTCGCTGTGAATCACTGGCCCGCGCTTACCATTTTCGGTACACCGCACGACGTCTCGTGACCCTTGGAGAATCAAAATCTGCTATGAAGATGTTGCATTCGTCTTTGCGATCGGACTGGCGAATTGTCCGTGACGAACCCCGAAAAACACTGCTCACCGCCCTCGCGGTCTACGTCATGCACTACCTCCCGGCAACAGTTTACCGCCCATTACAGTCACTGGCGATGAGAGCCATCGCGCGTCCTTCGCGCGTCCGCGAGGTCAATCCTTCATGAACCCATTTCTTCAAAGCGCAAGTTGGCTAGGCACCGCAGAATTGTTCAACCGGGTCATGCGACTGGGCACAACCGTCATTGTTTCCCGTGCCCTTAGTCTGGAAGATTATGGGTTGAGTGCTATTGTGATGGTCGTCGCAGAAGTTGCCACCGTATTATCGATGCGAGTCGGAATTGGCAGTAAGCTAGTTCAGGCTCCTAAAGAGGATTTGGAGGAGTTGTGTCAGACGGCTTATGGCTTGAACTGGGCGATCGCGATCGGAATGTTCATGTTGCAATTCAGTGTCGCGTTTCCTATTGCACACTGGTATCACGACTCGCGATTGATTGCGCCGATTTGTGTATTAGCCCTCAACACACTCATTGCGCCGACATATCTGATTCAGGGTGCCCTAGTCTATCGTGAAAATCGGTTTCAGATCTTAGCGCTTTGTAATGTGGGTCAGGCGTTTTTGGGCAATATCGCTGCGATCGTCATGGCCCAAATGGGGTATGGACTGTGGGCATTTGTGCTGCCGGGTATTCTCGCAACCCCTGTATGGTGGTTTATTATTCGTCGATCGCAGTCTTGGCGTTTTCGAGGGAAGATGAGCCTTGCCCGATGGTCGGAGATTCTAACCTTTGCCAAAAACATAATGGGCATTGAAATTCTTGAGAAAATTCGGGCCAACGTAGATTATTTGCTTATTGGTCAAGTCCTCGGCATGGAAGCACTCGGAATTTATTACTTTGCTTTTAATGCAGGTTTGGGAATTAGTATGAGCTTAATACAATCCTTGACGCAGCCACTCTATTCACACCTTTGCGAATGCCAAGGCAATCCAACGGCCATCCGATCGCTTTATTTCAGTAGTCTCCGATCAATTGGGACAATTATGGTACCGTTTATTTTGCTCCAGACTTGCCTTGCGCCTTGGTATGTACCGATTGTCTTCGGTCAAAAGTGGATCGTTGCCATCCCAGTTGTGATGTTGATTTGCCTTTCTGCTCTTCCTAGGGCGTTTGCAGATTCCGCCTCGACTCTTCTTCAATCCATCGATCGAGGAAAGGTTGACATGTACTGGAATCTGATTTTCACACTGATTTTTAGTCTTGCGCTCTGCGTTTCAGTCAAGAGTGGAATTACGTCGGTTGCGATTACCGTACTAGTGGTTAACTGTATTTCAATCCCATTTTTTATGCGGTGGGTCCATCGGCTTGATATTTTGTCCTCTCGTCCGACGAAGGTTTTTTCATGATGCTAGTTTCAGTTATTATCCCGGCTTACAATATTGACAAATACTTGGCTGAAACCCTAGATTCGGTTCTCGCACAGACCTATTCTCACTTTGAAGTGATGATTGTGAATGATGGCTCGACCGATCGAACCCTGGAGATTGCGCAAGAGTATGCGGCTAAAGACGATCGCATTCGCGTTATTTCTCAACCCAATCAAGGCGTTTCGCTAACTCGGAATCATGGCATTCGGGAGACGACTGGAGAACTTATCGCATTTTTGGATGGTGACGATCGCTGGCATCCGGGTAAACTCAAGGCTCATGTGGAGCATTTTGAATCCTTTGGACAAAAACTTCAGTCTACCAAGACATCAAGTCTTGGCATGAGTTTTGCAAAAGTCACGTTTATTACATCTACTGGAAGCTACACAAAACAATATTCCAATTCAAAACTCACCAATCTCAAACCTGAGGATTTTTATATTGAGAATTTAGCGATTACCCCTTCAAATGTGGTCATTCGGCGATCGGTCCTAGATCGTGTGGGTCATTTTGCTCCGCAGCTTATCGCTTTAGAAGACCAAGAACTCTTTATTAGAATAGCTTGGTCAGGCACGTTAGTAGAAGGATTAGATATGACCTTAACTGAATACCGAATCGTAGAAAACAGTGCATCTGCTGATCTGTATCGTATGGAAAGAAACTGGAAACTCTTCAATCATTGTATTGAAATCTATGCCCCTAGCCTGATTAAACGTCATTACAATCGAGCCTATGCTTATTTTCTACGATATTTAGCAAGACGTGGAATTCGTATCCGAGCAAAACTCCAGGAGACTCAGGCTTTTATTTGGCGAGCAATCCGTCAAGATAAGTCGCTACTTTGGGTAGAACCCAGGCGGACATTATCTACATTGTTTTTTGCCTATCTCCCACACCTTTCTAAGCAATCTTGATATTTAGACCTTTCACTTACCATTTTTATGGACTTAATTATGCCTAAGGTTTCAGTTATTATTCCTACCTACAACAGTAGTCGTACAATTGGTGAAACACTACAGTCGGTCTTCCGACAAACCTATTCGGATTTTGAAATACTTCTGATTAATGATGGATCAACTGATGATTTGATGGGAGTGTTAGAAGATTTCAAGGATTCACGATTACAAATTTTAGATTACGAAAATGGCGGACTTTGTGTTGCGCGTAACCGAGGCATCGATCGTGCTTCTGGCGATTATCTTATCTTTCTCGATGCTGATGATCTATGGACTTCAGACAAACTAGAAACTCATGTGAACGCATTGGATCAGGCTAAGAAAATAAATCCTAGAGTAGGTGTCGTTTATAGCTGGTCTTACTACTTTGATGATGAAACTCAATCTTGTTTTATTATTCAGCCTAAGACCTACGAAGGAGACGTTCTAGCAAAGATTCTAGAAAGTAACTTCATTACCAATGGATCTAATCCTATGATTACACGAGAGGCGATCGACTCAGTAGGCTATTTTAACCCTGAATTTCAAGGAGCCGCAGATTGGGAATATTGGATTCGATTAGCACAGCATTGGGATTATATTTTGGTTCCTCAGAAACAAATTTTTTATCGCCAAAGTCGGCAATCGATGTCATCCAATATTGACAATATGGAAGATGTGCAGTTCCAGGTATTAGAAAGTGCTTTTTCAACTCTCTCTGAGGATTTACAATCGATTCAAGCAACAGCCCGATCGCACATTTATTTATACTCTGCCCAACTTTACTTTACCCGATTTCCAGTAAGAACTGGTTACTATAGGATTCCTCAAAAATTACTTCAATCATTTTTGAGTGATCCTAAAATTATCACAACTTCAGAATATCGAGAATTTGTAACTAGGTGGTTATTGCAGTATCTGATTAAGTCTCCAATTAAACTAATTCTAAGACATTCTAAACTGGGTAATCTCTTGTTGAAACGCTACCGATCGGGTGATGTGCTGGGATCTACAGAACAAAATGAAAAACGATCGCTAACCCATTTAATGTATTAAACAATAAACCTTACAATTATGAATTATTCACCTAAAGTTTCAGTTATTATTCCTACCTACAACAGTAGTCGCACGATCGGTGAAACACTACAGTCGGTCTTCCGACAGACCTATTCAGATTTTGAAATATTGCTGATTAATGATGGATCGACCGATAATTTGATGGACGCATTAAAGGGCTTCCAAGATTCACGACTACAGATTTTAGATTACGAAAATGGCGGACTTTCCGCTGCGCGTAATCGGGGCATCGATCGAGCCTCTGGAGAGTATCTTATTTTCTTAGATGCAGACGACTTATGGTCTTCAGACAAATTAGAAAGTCATGTCAATGCTCTAGATAATGCTCGAAAGACTAATCCTAAAGCAGGTGTCGTTTATAGTTGGTCATATTTTTTAGATGATGAAACTAATGCCTGTTATGTCAATCACCCCAAACCCTATGAAGGCGATGTATTGGCCGATATATTAGGAAGTAATTTTGTAACAAGTGGATCAAATCCTATGATTACGCGCGAAGCCGTTAATTCAGTTGGATATTTTAACGATGATTTTAAAGGGGCTTCTGATTGGGACTACTGGATTCGATTAGCACAACAGTGGAATTACATTCTCATCCCAGAACGGCAGGTCTTTTACCGCCAAAGTCGCACCTCAATGTCATCCAATGTCCCTAAAATGGAACAGGATCAACTTCGGGTGATTCAAAGAACTTTTCCCTCTCTTCCCAGTAATCTTCAACCACTCAAATCGATCGCCCTCTCAAACGTTTACTTTTACAGTGCTCAACTCTACTCGCGACAACCGCCTAGCCGAGAGATTTCAGCCCAACTGAGGAAAAGGTTGTTCCAAGCGATAGTGGCCCACCCTGGTCATCTCCGAAAGCGCGATACGTATGTTCTAATAATTAAAGGCTGTATCCTTCAGTCTCTTCCCCGTCCGTGGTCCCAAAGTATTCAGAGGGTCTACCGCCAATTAAAACGACCTCAACTCAAAATTCAGCAGGACTGATTATGACACCGCAATACCCGATTCACACAGCGCCTACAGTGCCGATTCCAAAACGTCGTTGGGGAACTGTGATAGGGCTATTGCTATTAGTGAACAGCGTTATGGCTCTGATTGCATTCGTAGCATTACAAAAGACAAAGGCAACTTACTCTACACAGGTCAACCTCAGTATTCCAAGTTCTAGTTCTTATACGTCGGTTAATGTTCCAAACATTGGCAATGCCTCCACATCAAATGGTTCGCCCTATGGGTCTTCACGGGATCCTCGTGCAAATTATCAACTGATTATCGAAAGTGAGCAGGTGTTATCTCAAGCCGCAAAACGCTTGAA
This sequence comes from Synechococcales cyanobacterium, assembly GCA_043739045.1. Classification (GTDB taxonomy): domain Bacteria; phylum Cyanobacteriota; class Cyanobacteriia; order Leptolyngbyales; family Leptolyngbyaceae; genus JAAFJU01. The sequence continues at coordinate 6,595 of JAYUEW010000251.1, read as the reverse complement.
CCTCCCGCTCAAAGCATTCGGTAAACCCAACATCAAACTTGTCGATGAAACAACAGTCATGAAAATGACCTTCAGTGGCGACACTGCCGAAGAAGTTGAGGCAAAGGCGAATGCTCTCTATGATGTGCTTCAAGAACGGCTAGATCAGCTCCGAAAGGAAGAAATTGATAGGCGTGAGTTTGATGTGCAGTCTTCTCTGGGAGCCTCACGCAAAAAGTTGATGGCGGCCCAAGATCAGGTGAGCAAATACCGAATCACATCAGGGTTAAGTTCAGATGAACAGATTAAAGACCTCGCTAAAAACATTGAAGAACTCCGAAGAAATCGGACATCCTTATTTGCCGACTCTAGTAAAAGTGACGCGCGATTGAAAGAATTGACCCAGAACTTAGGCATTTCGTCTCAGCAAGCCAGCGAATCGTTTGTCCTTCAGTCTGACAGCCTCTTCCAACAAACCCTCAAAAACTATAGCGACATTACGGCCAATCTTGTTCTTCTTGAAACTAGCTTTACTCCCCAATTTCCTAAAGTCCAACTAGAAAAGGCAAAGCAACAAGATGTCCAATTCGCTCTGCTAAACCGGGGCAGTCAGTTACTCGGGCGACCGATCGACCAAGCAACTGTCGATCGTCTACTTCTATCAGGCAGTACTGTAGGCTCTAGTGGCGGATCCCGTGAATCGCTCTTTAAAGATCTCGTCATTACTCAAGTTGAAAGCAATGGAACCCTGTCGCAAGTTAAAGCCCTTGATAATCAAATCCTACAGCTCGAATACCGCCTCCAAAGCCTAGTCCAGAGACAATCCGGACTCGATACTTTAAAGCGCGATCTACAAATGACAGAGACAGTTTTTTCTTCTAAACTAACTCAACTAGATGTCAATCGGGGCAACATCTACGATTCTTATCCCCTCGTCCAAAAGCTTTCTGGACCGGATACCCCCCAAAAGATACTCTCCCCAAATCCTGTCTACATTAGGTTAGGGACTATCGCTGGCTCGCTACTGATCTCATCGGCCATTATTGCTTATACTTTTCGCCCATCCCGCCACCTTCAGGGGGTATCTATTCATTCATGAAAACTATTCATTTTCCCGAGAAAATTATTTGGTTTCAGAGTCTATTTATTTATCCTATTTATCTTTCAGGAACCCTATTCGTATTTAATGTATTACAGCTTTGGATACTAGTAGGATATGCACTCTTTTGGCAAGTTAAGCTTAGTTTAGAGACTACAAACAAGATAGATTCTATTGATATTCGCCACTGGCGATCGATTCCACCCCTGATGTGGGGATGGCTGATTAGTATGATACTTATGGGCGTTACGATTCTGATTGGGCTGTATGAAAATGGCTATGATTCTAATGACATGATGCGATCGACGATTGGCTGGATGGGGAACTGGTCGTTACTAGGAATCTACCCATTGCTGGGATACCTGTTACCGATTCGTCCAGCCGTAATTTACCGATCGGCCTGTGTCATTGCAGCTCAAAGCCTGATTGCCATCCCCATTTGCTACGGGGCCTATCTTGTCAAACTCCCAGGATTAATTTATCTTTCTCCAGTAGAAAGAATTTTTCAAGGTGGTAAGATCTACTATTATGTTTATTGGTATGTGCGCGAAGTGGATTCAAATGGAATTCGACTTCTACTGTTCGCACCTTGGGGGCCTGCACTGGGATTGATAGGTTGTATTTTTTTCTTGTACACTCTTGAAGAGCAAACTCCAGTTTGGAAATGGCTCGGAATCGTGGGATCTCTCGCAATGATCATTGCATCGGTTTCTCGGGGTGCCTACTTGTTTTTACCCGCTACAGTCGCGATCGTTTGGGTTATAAAAAATCTCTCATTCATTCAATTTCAGCTCAGTTTAGGAATAAGTTGTTTCCTAGGAGGACTCGGATTAACGCTTCTGATCGATCGCTTTCAAGAGTTTTCTGGTAGTTTCAAATCAGCCCGTAAAAGCTCGTCCCAATTACGAGATCAACTCGAACGGGTCGCATTCGATCGCTGGACAGATTCACCCATTTTTGGACATGGGAAACAAATACCAGGACCCGAATTTTTAAAAAATATGCCGATCGGATCTCACCATACTTGGATTGGACTGTTGTTCACACAAGGATTGACAGGCTTTTGTTTGTTTTTCACGCCAGTCGTGTGGAGTTTAATCGAACTATCATTAAAGACCAAATCAAATCCGATTGCTCGTGTTGCGCTCAAAGCCCTGATACTCATTACCTTTACATCGTTCGGTGAAAACATTGAAAAGCTCGCTTATCTTTATTGGAGCACATTTCTATTGATAGGAGCCGCCTATCGTGAGGTAAGCCCTCCAGGTTCTTGGAATTTAGGGAATCGGCCCTCTTTGCCTGATCTTCCACCTCGGAGCACCTGATTTCGACGGGTTGCACCGAGTTCACTTTGCGGCAGATTAACCTTGGGCATAGGGGTAATGCCCGATTCTTTAGGGTTCCCCAGTGGGCTTGGAGCTGTTGCAGCAGGAGATCTTGCTAGCAGCGCAACCCTTCGATTTGGCTGCCATAATTGACCACTGAAAACCACACTAGTCCTAGATCGCGGGTCAGCAATACGCCTGAAAGGATCACGCGGGTTGTCATCGCGCTAAGCGTTTACGATTGCCGAGTAATATCATTTTGATAGTTCAGCCTGCTCATTCTCCAGAATTGAACCCAATTGAGCGAGTTGGGTTCAATTTGAAGCCATGCTTTCAGTTTACTTTACCCAAAAATATGGATGAGTTGCGGCTTTTGGTGAAGAATTGGCAAAGATGGCCGGAAGAAGATAGCCGCAAGTGAGTAATGTATATGACTTCTGTGATAAATCGGATCAAGTCTTTTAATACCGATCGGCGATCGTCAGTCTGTGACGATCGCAACCCCGATCGAATTCAATTGAAATACTCAAAAATGGCAGCGGATCCGTTTTCCTTTTTGCGGGGAACCTGTCATTTGTTCTATGAAGACTTGCCGCAAACGGGGATTTTTAAGTCGGCTCCTCCAGTTTGGATCTGCGGGGATCTCCATCTTCAGAACTTTGGGAGTTTTAAGGGAAATGACAATCTGGGCTTACAAAAGACCGATCGGAAACTAGTGTATTTCGACATAAATGACTTTGATGAATCGGTGCTGGCTCCTTGTAGCTGGGATTTAGCGCGATTCTTGGTGAGTTTGTTAGTTGCAGATTTAGGCTTGAACGAGCTTGAAAGTATTGAGCTAAGTCAATCTTTTATCCATACCTATGCTCAAGTACTAATCACGGGCAAAGCTTGCACCATTCATCGGGAAACGGCACAGGGTGTGGTGAAAGACCTCCTGCAAACGCTCAAAGATCGCAAGCGCAAGTCTTTTATTAGAGACCGTCTCGATCGTAAACTCCGTGCCCTGAAACGCATCCCTAACAAAATTATCCCCGTAGCCCCGCAGGATATCCATCGGATCCACGCTTTAGTCAGCGACTGGGGTAATCGTCAGCCCAATCCTGATTTTTTTAAAGTGCTGGACATCGCTCAACGTATTGCGGGGACAGGGAGTTTAGGGCTGGAACGCTATTTGATTTTAATTCAAGGAAAAGGCTATCCGGACAAATCCTATCTTCTGGATCTTAAAGCTGCCCGATCGTCCTGCCTTCAACCCTATTTACCAACGCTTCAGCCACTCTGGACCAGTGAGGGACATCGGATTGTCGAAGTCCAGTCGCGCATTCAAGAGTCTCCACCCGCAATGCTGAACGTCTTAACAGATCCCAATGGCACCCCAAATGGCAGCTATGTGTTAAGAGAACTTCAGCCCACAGCGGACAAACTGGATTTAAACACTATCTCCCGATCGCCAAAACAGCTAAAAACACTGATTGAAACCCTTGCAAGTATTGTGGCATGGGGGCATCTTCGTAGTGGCGGACGACAACGCAGTGCGATCGCAGATGACCTGATTGCCTTTGGCGCTGATTTATCCTGGCAAGCCGACCTTTTGGATTATGCAAGGCACTACGCTCAGAAAGTGCGCGGCGATCAACGGGAATTTCACGCAAACCTACCCCATTGATTGCCAAAGTGATCAGTGATTTCACGACTGTGTTAATTTAGTGGCTGTCTAGACAATAGGTGCAACTCAGTTTTGATACAAATATTAATATTTCCAGCCATTTCTCCCCACACCACAGTCCTACCATGCCTACTATGACCGATTGCATTGTCCTGACTCAACAAACAGAATACGAGCGCTGTCACCTGAGCCTTCCAGATGAACCCGCCCCGATCGCCGGCATAAGCTTCAAAGGGGATTATTACAGTTTCTTCAAAGTAGTAGCGACCCTAGAGCGAGCAAACCAACTCGTCGATCGATTAGTCAGTCGGGGGAGTCGGGCTGTGGTGACGAGTATTCCGAAGGGGTTCTGTATTTGGGTCCATGAGGCAACGGCGAAAGCTAGATCTCGTAAAAAAGAGACCGTATCGACAAAACTGCCCCAATCGATTCGCATTTTGAAATCCGATCGAGACTATCGACCTTGCCAAATTTTAGTCCCAGACTTGGACAAACCGCTGACGGGCATTGCCTATAACCAACAACTTCATAGTCTCCTGCGGATTGTGCGTGATGAAACCAAAGCAATAGAACTTGCACAGAAACTAGAGCGCAAAGGCAACAGCACGATCATTACAATCAGCGCTCATGGCTATTCGGTGTGGGTTTTTGAACCAGAGGCCCGATCGATTGAACGAAAAGGCTGATTAACCAAATGAGTTTTTAATGAAAAAAGCGACCCATAATTCAATTGAGTCGCTCCTTCTTAACTTTCTTCGTTGACCAATTTGCTAACCGGACATTTTTTACCCCAACGGTGTCAAAGGTACTAAATATCTCGTTCGCTGAGCGATCGGCACATGTAGTCAAACGGCTCGTCGGTTAGATTACCTGCTGGAATACCTGCGGCAGCGACCTGCTCACGAACAATTTCCTTCATGATCTGAATACCTATGACCGTCGGGCCAACGGGAACTTCAAGGGAATTGTAGGTTTCCCGAAGCCCCTCAAGGACGCGCTCATCCAGAACGTCTGAATCCGCTGCCACCAGGGCATAGCTGGCATAGCGCAGATAATAATCCAAATCCCTCAGACAAGCAGCATAACGACGCGTCGTGTAGGAGTTTCCACCGGGACGAATCAGTTCTGGAACCTCTTCATACAGGCGCAATGCGGACTGCTTAACAATGGCAGCGGCATTCCCATTGATCACGCCAGCGGCCTGGAGGCGGACCATTCCAGTACGGAAGTACGACTTCAAATCATCCATCGCATCGCGATCGAGATAACGTCCGGTGGTGTCGTAATTTTTAATTAGGCTAGTTACTGCGTCCCGCATTGCGATTTTTTCCTTAAAGCAAATGTTGACAAATGGTAGGGATAGAACTGAGGTCCCGCAAAACGCGTTTCTTTCCCAACTGAAGCTAAAGACTTGAAGTCTAAAGACTTGAAGTTTAAATACTTTAGAAGTCACTCTACCATGCAGGTTTTCATCAAAACTCTTAGCCGACTGATAAGTGAGAAAGTGATTGTCAAACTTTACAATTCTCTCCCCCACTGACGGGATTTCTCCGAAAGCATGATTCTGTATCGCATGATGCAAAACTGCATTCCGTAGACAAATAAGCTTGCATACCATATGTACCATATGTACCGTAGGTGCACAGGTTAAGATGTGGGGTGAGGGTAACATTTAGAGCTTCATTCGGCTAAGTTATACCAAAGCTTGATGGGTCCTCATTGAATTGTTAGACTGCATCTGAAATCCATCCTTAGACTTACTTCGATTGACATTTAGAGGAATCACGACATTATGAGTGGAAATGCACTGCGCTCCCATGCTATTGACCAAATTACGAGCCGGGAAAAGCTACCTCCCAAGTTACCCAGCCGACTCGAAGAACTGTGGTCTGTGGATGTATTCACCCTGAGTAAAATGCAGGCTTGTCTCCCGAAAGATGTCTTTAAGTCTCTGAAGAGGACAATTAAGGAAGGCACGAAATTAGATATTTCAGTGTCTGGGGTTGTGGCAGCGGCCATGAAGGATTGGGCGATTTCTAAGGGTGCGCTTTACTATGCCCATGTCTTCTACCCGATGACCAACATCACGGCTGAAAAGCATGATGGCTTTATCTCTCCTCAGAGTGACGGGTCCGTCATTACTGAATTCACGGGTAAGTTGCTGGTTCAAGGCGAACCCGACGGGTCTTCGTTCCCAAACGGTGGCATTAGAAATACATTTGAAGCTCGCGGCTACACAGCTTGGGACGTGACCAGTCCAGCCTATGTTATGGAAACAGACAATGGTGTGACGCTTTGCATTCCCACAGTGTTTGTGTCTTGGACGGGCGAAGCGCTGGATAAAAAGACTCCCTTGCTTCGATCGAATGCGGCCATGAGCAAGGCAGCCATGAAGCTCTTGAAGTTATTGGACAATAGTGATGTTGCGCCGTTGAATTCGAGTTGTGGTGCAGAGCAAGAATATTTCTTGGTAGATTCCCACTTTGCCCATGCTCGGCCTGATTTGATGATGACGGGCAGGAC
>JAYUEW010000250.1:0-2257 GCA_043739045.1 Synechococcales cyanobacterium | reverse complement strand
CCCTTCATCTTCAACCGACCGATACCGAGCTTGTCGGTGAAAGTGATGGACTTGCAATCGCCCGACAGCTTCCACCCAGAGGTTTTGTATTCGATGCTGCGACACTCTTTCTGAAAAGAAGGAAAACCTTTTTTACCAGCTATCTTCTTTTTACAGTTGTCGTAGAACCGGGAAATACTTGCCCATGCCCGTTCTGCCGCTGCCTGCCGTGCCATTGAATTTAGCTTATTTGCAAAGTCGAATTCTTTAGCCAAAACAGGTTTAGTTGCGATCGGTGGTTCGGTCTGGGCAAAGCGCAAACAATTCGGCTAACCCTCACTGAGGTGACACAAGTCTACATCGTCATGAATTTAGAGGATGATTTTGCCTAATTTTACAGAGATTAAACTCTCTTCTAGATTTCTGTAATCTCTCCCAAATCAGACTCAGTCCCAACATTGCATAATAAAAGTACGCTAACTCATATAAGACGCGATTTACTAAGTTGCTTGGCAAATTGCTTGGGTCCGTTTGACAGTCCTTCGTTTAGTTTACTAGGAAGCCACTTCATCATGACATTCAGATATAACTTAGTTTCGATCGCAGTCCTAAGTGCAGCAACTATTCTGGGACAAATGGGTAGTGCTCAAGCATTTACCTTCAATATGACCAATGGTATCGCAGGTCCCAATGGTATGACTAACCAAGGTGCATACTCAGATTTTTCTAGAAAAAGTACCGTCAAAACAATAGACTTTAATTCTGGTTTGCTCCCGACCACTGGATTTGCGAAGTATTCATTCGTAGGCAGTGGATCAAGCAGTGTTCTCAGTGACGAATGGGCACCCGCTGGCGCAAATAGTGAGGTGAATACCAGTAAGTATTTGGCCGTGTTTCAGGGCACGTCTGCTGATCAGCCAAGCTGATGGTGATAGTGGTGGATTTGAAACCGATAACCATTCGTTCAACATCGGTAAACAAGATGTCCGAAAAACACCTGAACCCGGAATGATGCTTGGTTTAGTTGCGATCGGTGGTTCGGTCTGGGCAAAGCGTAAACAACGCGGCTGACCCTCAGATCTGATCTGCCGTAGGGCTGGATCATCAATTAAAAAGTCCCAGTCCTCGATCGAGGTTTGGGGCTTTTTAGTAAATTTTATTTCTAGAAACCTTAATTTGGCACTAGAACTAAGGGTAGGACATGGGATAAATGGATCAATACCGCAAACGTTGACGATGGTTTGCCACAGACTCCACAAGCCCAATAGCCAAGAAATTCATCAGCAACGCCGATCGTCCATGGCTCAAGTATGGCAGTGGAATTCCCGTCACAGGCGACAATCCGATCGTCATACCAATGTTGACGAAGGTTTGAAACACGATCATCGAAAACACCCCGATCGCAATCAACGAGCCGAAGTCATCTTTTGCATTTTGAGCAATCACCAATAACCGATAGCAAATTAATAAGAAGGTGATTATTACCACGATCGAGCCGATAAATCCAAGTTCTTCACCGATCGCTGCAAAAATAAAATCCGTATGTTGTTCTGGAATAAAATTTAATTGAGTTTGAGTGCCTTTATGTAAACCTTGACCAAAAAGCTGACCCGCCCCGATCGCAATCCGCGACTGGATTAAGTGGTAGCCGCCGTTCAAGGGATCTTGTTCGGGGTTCATAAACATGGTGATCCGTTGCTTTTGATAGTCTTGCAGCACCCGTATCCAGAGAAACTCACCTAGGCCCCCAGAAATTAAATTTATCACCACGGCCCCAAAGCTTCCCCAGCGCGGCCAAGGCAAACTCCGCAAAGCTATTATCCCCATCGCCGCTACCCACACCAGCCATAGACCAATTCCCAAAGGGACGAGAACGGGACTGAGGGATCCTAAAGCCATAGGTAACGATCGGAGAATAATCGCACTAATCAAGGGAGAAATCATCAAAATCAGCCAGCCCGGATTTGCATTGCCCCAATAAAGCATCCCCATCGTAATGGCTCCGAATACTAAGGAGGTTCCGAGATTGGGTTCTAGAAAAATCATGGTCCAGGGCAATGCAACCACTGACATCGCTCGGAGCATTGAGCCAATGGTGTTGGCGGGCCGATCGTGCAAAATGGCAGCCATGGTAATGATTATTCCAAGTTTGGCAAACTCAGAGGGCTGTAAGTTGAAGCCCAGCACATTAATCCAGCGGGTCGCGCCGAGTTCGGTCTTTCCAAAAAACATGACGCAAAGCAACCCAAAATTAGTGATGCCATAGACATACCATCGC
>JAYUEW010000249.1:0-3503 GCA_043739045.1 Synechococcales cyanobacterium | reverse complement strand
AAGATGGCGATTTGGCGCAGGCATTGACCATTGTGGAGCAAAGTCAAGGAATCGAGAAGTCTCGGGTATTGGCGAAAGATCATGCAAAATCTGCGATCGGATATTTATCCCATCTCCCGATCTCTGAATCTAGAGAGTCCCTCGAAAATCTCTGTGATTTTGTATTAAGTCGTTTGTCTTAAACTATAAATGTCTTAAACTATAAAATTCTCCAAACTCCACTGATTAAAGGGAATTTGGAGAATTATCTAAAAAATAGAATGGGAGCGTTTGATTTAGTTTTTTACTTTCATCGCTTTTGCCAATTCAGCCGCAACGAGTGGGCGAGAGAATTCAGGGGGTGGAAGTTCGCCATTGCGCAACATTTCGCGAACCTTTGTTCCGGATAAGTGAATCCGTTGTTCTGGCGTACTCGGACTCGTTTTGATAGTGGCCATAGTGTTGGTCACTTTGCAATAGAACGCATGTTCATATTTGAGGGGAATGATTCCGATCGCAGCCGGATCAAATTTATCAAAAATATGTTGCGCATCAAAGGTGCCGTAGTAATCGCCAACCCCTGCATGATCGCGGCCCACGATGAAGTGAGTACAACCATAGTTCTTACGAATTAAGGCATGGAAAACGGCTTCCCGTGGTCCGGCGTAGCGCATTGCCGATGGGTTGATGCCTAGAATGACGCGATCTTTTGGATAGTAATTATCAATCAAGATTTCATAACAACGCATCCGAATTTCGGCAGAAATATCATCTTCCTTGGTTGCGCCCACTAGTGGATGTAAAAACAATCCATCAACAATTTCCATCGCACACTTTTGAATGTACTCGTGAGCGCGGTGAACTGGGTTACGCGTTTGGAACCCAACAATCGTTTTCCAACCCTTTTCTTTGAAGGCTTCGCGGGATGCCGCCGGATCGATTTGATAGGTTGGGAAAAGTGGATGTGCTTCGCGGTCCAGAAGCCAAATTGGGCCAGCTAGATTAATATTGCCTTGGTTGTAAACAACAGCGACACCGGGATGCTTTTCATCTTCGGTGCGATAGACGTTGATGGCTTCTTTTTTCTTATCGTAGCTATATTTTTCGGTGAGGTGAAGAACGCCAATATATTGACCCGAGGGATCATTCAGACGGACATATTGACCCACTTCAACCGTGTCAGCGATCGCTTCTGTGACCGATAAAGTGATGGGAATAGTCCAAGGCAACCCACTGGTCAGGTGCATCTCGACGACAACCCGATCGTAATCCGCTTGGTTCATGAATCCGGTGAGTGGACTGAAGCCACCGATCGCAATCATGTGGAGATCAGAAACGGCACGCTCATCCAAAGTCACCGTCGGCAGAGAGTCTGCTTTGCTCAGAAAGTCTGCTTTTTGGTCTGGAGTTGCGATGCGATTAATAAGTTCGCCGCCGTGGGGAGCTATGCCGTCGGGACGCTGAAGGTTTGCCATTGTTAAAGTTGCGATTGCTGAATTATGGACTTGTACTCGTTGCAACTTCCTATGGTACCAGAAGCCGGGTACTCGCTTGAGGCCGATCGTGTATCCACAGGATGTATTCAAGCATTGTGTATAAAACCGAATAGACTTCAAAATTGGTAGCAGTTGCTAGAATAAACGCGCTGTTCAGTTGAGTTTTATAATGAGTTTTTGGTCTAAATTCTGTGCCATTTTGTTATTGAGTACGATCGCGGTTCTTTCAGTTGTACCTGCGGCTCAAGCGAATGAAAAGCCATATCCTGACCCAATAATCCGATCGCTTGTGGAAACCTGTGTGAAAGATCAAGGATTTTTTGTGCCCTTTAAATCTATAAAAGCAAGTAAAGATCCTGGAAAAACATTACCTACTATAATTGGAGACTATCAAAACGTCTTAACGAATTCGATCGCACAGTATAAAGAGCGAAGTCTTCAGCAAGAACAAGTGATTGACGCACAAATTCAGCAGCGTTTAGGCCTTCTGACTGAGATGCTTAAAGATAAGTCAAAAATTACTAAAGAACTAACTATTATTCGTAGTTCTCTTTCCACAGGTTTACTAAATGGTAAGAAGCTTCCACCGGAAACACTTGCTTTCATGAAAGAATCTGAACAGGATTTAGCCATGTTAGAAAAAGATCCAAGTCATATCGAAAAAATGGCAAAAACAGCCAAAGAACGGGAAATCTCAAAGCTACATCAGAACGATCGTAAATTTATCACCGAAGCAAATTCAGATTTAGAGAAATTAACGATTTGCGGATGTGCTTTAGAAAAGATTCAAAAAACATCTACATTAGATCAACTAGCCGATCGGATTAAGCTCGAAATCACAGGATTTGCAGGTATTTCGCAAGATATTCGATCGAATTTTGAACAATGTAAAATTCCAACAAATAAAAAATTATAACTAAATGCCTATGAGTTTAAGACTAGCCATAGTTCCAGGTTCAATGGGGTAGTGATCTTGTGTTCAGGACGAAGAATAGTCAGGAGCCTTGGAAGCGTTATTCTGTAGGGCTTCTAGACTGGGCTATTTTCTCTACCCTTCAGATAAGGGCGATACCATGTTTTAATATTCAGAAAATTTAATGCTTAGAGGTACTTAAGAGATAATAGATCGGGACTTTTCTCCTATAGAAAAGCCACTCTAATACCTGTAAAGTATTGTCCTTGTCACAATAAGCATTCGTCTAGGACGATACGATGTTGGGTAAGTTATTTTTGAGAAGTTACCTAAATTAAAGTCATTAAGCAAACACCCTAAAAAAGTGGAGGTTATTCTTAAATGAATCAAGACAAAATAGAAGATAATTCTGAAGCCTCTCTTATTGATACGGATATCAACACAGCGGTTGTTCCTGAATCCAAAACTCATCGATTCTCTAACAATCTGTTTTCTCGTAAAGCCTTTACCCGCAAACGTCTTGGATTTTTATTGGCAGGCTTGTTACTACTAGGGGGTGTGGGATTTGTCGTGAGCCGATCGAATGAACCGAAAACTGAAAAAGCCGATCGAAAAGGCAAAAATCAAGTCACCCCTGTCACCGTTACGAAAGTTATTCGGAAAACAGTTCCTGTGCAGGTTAGTGCGATCGGAACCGTTCAGGCTGATGCAGCTGTTTCAGTCACACCGCAAACTGGCGGACGTATTACGGGAGTATTCTTTAAAAAAGGGCAGGAGGTTAGGAAAGGCGATTTGCTATTTACATTAGATGAACGATCGCAAACCGCTGCGGTCCAGCAAGCTACCGGGACTGTTGCCCAAGCAGAATCACAAGTCCAACAAACTCGGGCTACTGCCAATAAAAATTTAGGCTTGGTCAAGCAGGCAGAAGCCACGGTAGAGCGGGATCTAGGATTGGTAGCTCAGGCTTGGGCGACGTTGAAGAAAGACCAAGGCTTATTGGGGCAAGCTCAAGCCGTGCTAAAGAAAGACCAAGCTCAGGCCGACTTTGCGATGTCTCAGAGTAAGCGATACGCTGACTTGGCTGCCAGTGGCGCAATTAGTAGAGATTTAGC
>JAYUEW010000248.1:0-19357 GCA_043739045.1 Synechococcales cyanobacterium | reverse complement strand
CCCGATTCACCTCTTTCACAAGATGAGTCGTTGCTGGCCCAAGCCAATGCTGTAGCCCAGTCAGGCGGTGGTCGTCCCGATGATCTATTGAGCGCTATTTCGATCGCGCAGCAAGTGTCTGGAGCAAGTCGTGGGCAAGCGCAACAGTTGATTGAACAATGGAGTGGCCAAGTGTTGAACGCCGCTATAGGTCAGGCCGCCTACGATGCACCCGGTGCAATTGCCATTGCCTCACGGGTTCCCATGGGGACGGCGGCTTATGGTCAAGCCCAGAGTAATATTGCCGCTTGGAAAAAACAAATTGGTCAGCGTTGAGAGGACAGCAGCTCCAAATTGGGAAGGAATTTCAGTTGTTCCAGCCGATCGACAATCCTCAATAGTGTTTGAGCAAACAAAGCGATCGTTGTATTCTCCTCAGATCAAGAGCTATTAGTGAATGCGACGGCAAAAATAAATCTCTGTTTTGTCAGGCTAATGATGAAGCGACTTTCATCGTCTGGTTAGGATATCAAATAGGTTCTATAATAGAACTATCCACATCCTATGACCCCTCACCATGATCACCCAAGCTCCATCCAAACCCTCGACCCATGACTGGATGTCGATCGCAGACCAGTTTCAGGCGATCGTGGGCGAGAAAAGCGTCGTGCGTCGTCGTGAAGAATTATTGGTTTATGAATGTGATGGACTCACTAGTTATCGTCAACGTCCCGCCCTAGTGGTCTTACCGCGCACAACCGAAGAAGTCGCCCAAATCATCAAAATTTGCGACAAGTATAATGTCCCATTTGTTGCACGAGGGTCTGGAACTGGGCTTTCGGGTGGTGCATTGCCTATTGAAGATTGTATTTTAATTACTACAACTTTAATGCGGGAAATTATTAATATTGACTATGAAAATCAATGTGTCACGGTACAACCGGGCGTAATTAATAATTGGGTTACCCAGGCGGTCAAGGGTGAAGGATTTTATTACGCACCCGATCCATCGAGCCAAATCATTTGTTCGATCGGGGGCAACGTAGCCGAGAACTCTGGCGGTGTTCATTGTTTAAAATATGGTGTCACAACAAATCATGTTCTAGCATTAACGATCGTCACTCCGACAGGCGAAATTTTAAATCTAGGCGGTGAAATTCCTGAAATGCCAGGGTATGACTTAACGGGTGTATTTGTAGGTTCTGAAGGGACGCTCGGGATTGCCACAGAAGTGACACTGCGAATTCTTAAATCATCAGAATCTATTCAAGTGTTGTTAGCTGATTTCACCAGTATTGAAGCAGCAGGTCAGACCGTATCAGACATTATCAGCGCGGGAATTATGCCCGGTGGTATTGAAATGATGGATAACTTTAGTATCAATGCGGTCGAAGATGTCGTGAATACTAATTGCTATCCTCGGGATGCAACGGCCATTTTACTGATTGAAGTGGATGGATTAGAAGTTGAAGCGACAGCAAGTGCTAAACGAATTGAAGCAATTTGCAAACAAAATGGTGCCCGTAATGTGACGATCGCAACGGATGAAACCGATCGATTGACACTTTGGAAAGGTCGAAAAGCAGCATTTGCAGCCATGGGGAAAATTAGTCCTGATTACTATGTGCAAGATGGGGTAATTCCTCGGACTCAATTGCAATATGTATTGGGTGAAATTGAACGGCTGGGGACGGAATTCGGGTATCCAGTTGCTAATGTTTTTCATGCAGGTGACGGCAATTTACATCCATTGATTTTATACAACAATGCAATACCGGGAGAACTTGAAAAAGTTGAAGAACTGGGCGGTGAAATTCTCAAACTATGCGTTCGTGTGGGCGGCAGTATCTCGGGTGAACATGGGATTGGGGCAGAAAAGCGGTGTTACATGCCGGACATGTTTACAACCGCAGACATTGAAACCATGTTATATGTGCGTGAGGCGATCGATCCTCAGGGCATTGCAAATCCAACTAAATTATTCCCCACTCCTAAAACATGTGGCGAAGGGGCAAAGGGATATTCGATGCGGGATATTCGGGGAGTCGATCGGTTTTAAACTCAATAGGTCAGAACATACTAGGACATAGCAAAATATATCAGGAATAAGATCTGCCTATTGATTAAACCGAATGCCTTAGAATTCCTGTACGCTATAGTCCTGTCATCCTAAAATTACGTTCCTATTTAATGAATCGAAGTTTCCGAATTGCGGCTCTGATTACCTTTATCAATGCCTTGAGCGCCACGGTCTTAATCCCGGTTATATATTTGTATGCGCGGGCCTTTGAATTGACCGACCTTCAGGCCGGATTGCTGCTTTCGACCTTCAGTGCGGCTCAGTTTTTTGCAACGCCGATAATGGGGAAATTGAGCGATCGTTTTGGTCGAAAACCCCTACTAGTGATTAGCCTCATGGGGACGGTCGTTGCCAACTTTTTGGCGAGTTCTGCTTCATTTCTACCGTTATCTATTGGTTGTGTTGTACTATTTTCTGCCAGATTTTTTGATGGGATGACGGGCGGAAATGTTTCTGTAGCCCAAGCGATTGTGGCTGATGTGACCGAACCAAAAGATCGAGCGAAGGCCTATGGAATCTTTGGGGCCGCATTTGGTCTGGGGTTTGTGGTGGGTCCTGTCATTAGTTTGGTGGCGCAGAAATTAACGGAAGGAATGGGGACAAAGATTTCTTTGGGTGCTGCATTTTTTGCATCTTCGATTTTGGCCACGATCGCATTGACCCTTACCCTATTATTCTTGCCAGAAACATTGCCGCCAGAGAAGCGTAAAGTTGGTGGACGTTGGTTTGATTTAGGATTGAAAGAATTAGCTCAGGGATTTTTCTTACCTAGAATTGGAATTTTGATTTTATTGAATTTCCTAATCGGCACCACATTTACAATCTTCACCTTTGGATTTCAACCGTACTATACGAAAGTGTTGGACCAAGGGAATTTATCATTAACAGGCTTGTTTGTGATGATTGGAGTGCTGGGTGCGTCATCGCAGTTGGGCGGGGTTCCATGGCTCACTAAACATACAACCCTCACTAAAATTTTGTTTGCGGGATTGTTCGTCAGAGGATTCGCATTTTTAGTCATGCCAATATGGCCAGATGTTCGTTATTTCATTGGAGTTGGTATTATATTTGCGCTATTCAATGCCATGGTTCAACCCATGATTAGTACGTTAGTGTCATTGAATGTTACGCCAGAACGTCAGGGCATTGCATCGGGATTGAACTCTTCTTATCTGAGTATTGCGAATGCGGTAGGTCCGGTGATTGCAGGGCTAATGGTGAATGAGAAGTTTCCCATTAGTTATAGCTATCCGCTTTATTTCGCAGGGGTAGCGACCTTGGCGACCTTGGGGCTAGCCATTGCAACTCGCGATCGGTATAAGCCCGATGGGATTGAGATTTGAATATGGATGATGATTGGTTGCCCTATGATTTAAAACAACGGCGATCGCGTCGTCAATCTAGCCAGGGAAAGCAAGCAAAGGGATGGTTACCAACATTGATTTTTGGGAGTTTGGGAGTGCTATCCATTGGGGTTGGCATGATGGAAATGGGCGCGGGACAGATGACAGAATTAGTCTGTGTCCGATCGGGTAGTAAACGATTGGCCTGTTCTCGGACTGTGACGACGGGATTGATTCGTGAGGCGACGATCGAAATTAAGAATATCGAAAAATCCGAGATGCAACAAGTGGGCCGAAAGTTTCGTAATGCCTATCGGGTCATGTTGGTCACAACCGACGGCGAAGTGCCCCTGACTGAAGACTTTAAATCGGATAAACGTGAAAGTCTAGAGCATATTGAACAATTAAATGAGTTCATTCAGAATGATTCAGAACCGAAACTCCAACTTCAAGTAGACGATCGTGCCCAAAGTAACCTGTTTGGATTAATGTTTATCTTAACTGGAATACTTTGGGTATTGATGGCGATCGTGGTTCAGATTGCGGTGAATCGTAAATCAGTATTGACACAGAAGGTCTATTGAGTTCACGAAATTGGTTTGTGCTCTGGGTTTGTCGTCGGTGCAACTAACACCTTATCAACTCGATTGCCGTCCATGTCCATGACTTCAAAGCGTAAATTTCCCCAATTGAAATGATCCGCTGAAGTTGGAATCCGACCTAAATACATCACGACAAATCCACCTAAAGTTTGGTACGTCCCACGATGTTCACCGGGTAAATCTTTATCTTCAAGTTCAATAATTTCTTTAAATTGATAAATTGGTAACATTCCATCCAAAAGCCAAGATCCATCTTCACGTTGAATGGCTTGGGGTTCTTCGAGTTCATCAAAGGAGGGTAGATCGCCAACCAATGCCTGCAAAATATCAGTTAATGTCACCATTCCCTGAATCACACCATACTCATCAACGACAAACGCAATTTGATTTCCCGTTTGTTTAAATAGTTCTAACAATCGTAAGGCCCGAGTACTTTCCGGCACAAACACCGGAGCTTTAAGGGATTTACTAAAGTTCAATTCCTCGCCATCAATAGTCTCCATCAACAAATCATAGACCTGCATTACCCCGCGCAAATTATCTAAGCCATCCTTACAAACAGGAAATCTTGAATGGGCACTTTCTCGTAATGTGCGACGATTTTCTTCATCCGTATCTTCTAGGTCCAACCAAATAATATCTACACGCGGAGTCATGATGGCACTCACTCGCCGATCGCCCAATTGAAACACCCGTTTCATGATGTCTTCTTCCGCCTGCTCAAACATTCCCTCTTCGGTACCTTGTTCAATTAAGACTTTAATTTCTTCTTCTGTAACTTGCGGTTCAGAGGATGGACGCACCCCTAATAATTTCAATACTAAATTAGTAGATCTGCTCAGAAGATAGACTACTGGTGCGGTTATTTTTGCTAGAACCGTCATTGGACTTGCAATAACACGGGCGATCGCTTCTGGAGAATTCAACGCCAATCGTTTCGGAACAAGTTCACCAAAAATAAGCGTCATATAGGTTATGGTCAACACCGCTGCCCCAAACGTCATAGTTTCGGCATAATTAGCAAATGCTGGAACACTATCAATCAATGGTTTATAGATGATTGAAAATGTTCGTTCACCATAGGCACCGGAGATAATAGCGATTAAAGTAATACCAATCTGAGCCGCCGCCAAGAAGTTGTTTGGATCATTGGCTAGTTTTAAAGCGATTCTGGCTCCTTTGTCCCCTTGGTTTGCTGATTGCTGAAGACGAACTTTCCGCGAAGATACGATCGCAAGTTCTGACATGACGAATAAGCCATTCACAACGATCAACAGCAATATGATCAGAAAACTATTAAAAAAGGAGGACATCGCACGCTACGAAAGATATTTTTCCTAGTGTATCTGAACATGGGACCGATGGTGCAGGTTCTATTAGAGTTCTAATTAGGTCACATTAGAAATTTTCCGTTGTCGCTCGAACGCCTTGACTAGTTAAGCTTGACATCAATTGATTGGCCTTAGTCGAGTCTGTAAATGCACCTGCCTGCATCACTTGTCTACCATTGGACACCACAGCAAAAGCACCCGGTACAATGGATCTCAACCTATCGGCATCCACCATTTCAACCACAACCCGGAACTTCACACCGATGGGACGTTCAGCAACCGGACGCGCCGTTTGACGACCGGATTGTCGCCATACCGGAACCGATGACATATCGCCAATGTTGCCGAGGGGGATATTGCCATTGGGGACTCGCAGCAAGGGTGAGGGAGGCGTAGTGGTAGCTCCGGGAAAGACTAGATTGTTGAAGGTCAGCGATGTGGGAATTTCTTTAATGGGCTTCATCTTTGCGGACTTGGGCACAGGTAACGATCGGCTCCCAGAACCAGGTTGCACGGCGATCGGGACAATTAATTCTGAGGGTAATGCGGCGATCGTCGGAGTTGCGGGACTAGTCTTTGCGATCGGGCTAAGGCTTCTACTGGGTGCCACATCTGGACGGGTGAAGGTGAATTCTTGGGGAGAATTTGAACTGGTCGGATTTGAACTAGTCGGACTGGTCATAGACATTGTGACCGTGGAACTAGGAACCGTTTGTACGGGGGGGACCGATCGAATAAATTGTGGTGATACCTGAATTGGAGATTGCGCTATTGTTTCGATTGCATTCACATCCAAACGACCAGATGTTTTAGTATACTGATTTCCGGCAGCAGGAATGACTTGGGAATTGGACTTAGCATTGATATCCAAACCACCATTATTCATAAATGTATTGTTTCCTTGATCGGTTTGAGTGCCAAGATCTGGGCGAGATGTGGCGATCGTAACTAATCCATCCCGATCGTTACCGTCAATTACATTACTACGAAAAATAGGGGTCGCTCTGCCTTGAACAACAATGCCATCTTTATTCCCAGTAATACGATTTCCGATAATACGTGGTGCAGCATTTTGAGTAATATTTATTCCAAATCCTGTTTTCTCAAAAATACTATCCCGAATTTCTGGACGAGAAGTGCCGTAAATTGTGATGCCATTTGCACCATTATTATAAAAATAGTTGTTCTTCAGAATCGGTGCGCTGTTCCCAACAATTGATACGCCATCGTGACCATTATTTGTAAATGTGCTATCACTCACAACCGGGCTACTCGATTCAGTCCAAAGACCATAGCCTTGCGGATCTAAATTGGAAACTGTCACCCCCAACAGTCCAGCCCGATCGGTGCCTAGAATTGTGATTTGTTGACGGGCTGATGTTTTGCTAAGAAACAATCCTGAGCCTTGAATGATCACATTTTGACCCCGATCGCTAGGTTCGCCTTGAACTGTCACGCCTGATCTAAGTTGAATTGGGAAAACTTCACCGCTATTGCTAGTGTAGTTACCGGGAGCGAGCTTGATAATGCTATTCGGGTTGACCACTGACAACGCATGGGTAAGTGTTTTGAAGGGCGCATTGTCGTTGCCGCTGTTGCTATTGCTGCCCGTTTGAGGATTGACAAAGACTGTCGGATAAGTGATCTTTTCCGTCTGAGCGAGTTCCAAACGATCGGAATCAATAGGTTGGTCTGCTTGGACTATTTGCGCGGCTTGGGATGCAGGAACGATCGCTGTTAACAAGCTCAAAATCACAAGGGAGGAATTTAAAAGACAGCGCTCAAGGGGAAAATCAGTCACGGGATCAATATCTCCTGTTCACGGGGGTGATCAATAGCATCGCACTGTAGGTTACTCGAAAAAAACATAACTGGAACGAGTAAATTAAGATAATTTCATAATTTTAGCAGGGAAAATACATGAAGCTACGCAGAAGCTTTCTACAAAAGATCTCGCGATCGTCCGTCTTGGCCTATGAATCTAGAGCTAATTATGGCCCGATCGTTTCAATATTCGGGGTTGACTTGATCCAAGAATAGTCACTGTCCACATAAGTACCATCGGTTCACAATTTGTTGAATTCGATCGCATTCCCAAAAACAAAAACATTCAAATATCCGATCGTCTCAAAACACAGTCATTCTATCTATTAGTCCGCGCCGAGGCTTTGAATACAGAAAGTTTCCGTATATCCATCTCGTGGGCGAAATGATTAGAAAGTTTTTGTGTATTTTCTTGGGTTTACCACGAAATTTTCTTAATATTCTACCCACAACTATGTTGTCCCGAATCGCCCCTCAACATCAACCCCGCAGCAAAGGCCACTAAGCGACTTCCCACCGCTCCAAATCCCGCTATCATATGATCCTACAAACTTAATTCTTTAACGCCCCGATGACTTCATCTATCCCCCAACTCCCCAGCCAGTACGAAGCCAAAATCACTGAAGCCAAGTGGCAAACGTTTTGGGCGGAAAATGAAATCTTCAAGGCCGACCCAAACCATAAAGGCGATCGCTACTCCGTCGTCACCCCGCCGCCTAATGTGACCGGAAGCCTCCACATGGGTCATGCCTTTAATACTGCGCTAATCGATACGATCGTCCGCTATCAAAGAATGTTAGGCAAAAATACTCTTTGTCTTCCCGGCACCGACCACGCCAGCATCGCCGTCCAAACCATCATCGAAAAACAACTCAAAGCCGAAGGAAAAACCCGTGAAGACCTAGGCCGTCAAGCCTTTCTCGATCGCACTTGGGAATGGAAAAAAGAATCCGGTGGCACCATCACAGGCCAACTTCGCCGCTTGGGACTCTCCGCCGATTGGTCTCGTGAACGCTTTACCCTTGATAAAAATGTCTCAAAATCCGTCCTCGAAGCCTTCGTTCAGCTCCATTCTGAAGGCTTAATCTATCGCGGCAATTACCTGGTCAACTGGTGCCCCGCCAGCCAATCCGCCGTCAGCGATCTCGAAGTGGACAACCGCGAAATTGATAGTTATCTCTGGCATTTCCGCTATCCCCTCACCGACGGTACCGGATTTGTCGAAGTTGCAACTACCCGGCCCGAAACCATGCTGGGTGACACCGCTGTGGCCGTGAACCCGACGGACGATCGGTACAAAGATTTAGTCGGCAAAACCCTGATGCTGCCCTTGCAAGATAGAGAGATTCCGATCGTGGCTGATGATTACGTCGATGCTACGTTCGGGACAGGCTGCGTCAAAATTACCCCAGCCCACGATCCTAACGATTTTGAAATGGGAAAACGCCAAAATCTTCCGTTCATTAATGTGATGAACAAAGACGGCACCATGAATGAGAATGCAGGGATGTTTGAAGGCTTCGATCGGTTTGATGCCCGAAAGGAAGTGGTTGCAGAATTAGACAAGCTCGGCTTTCTCGTCAAAATCGAACCCTACAAAACCACCATCCCCTACAGCGAACGCGGCGGCGTGCCCGTTGAGCCATTGCTTTCGACCCAATGGTTTGTCAACACCAAGCCCCTAGCCACCAAAGCCTTAGCTGACCTCGACGAAAATAATTCACCAGAATATGTGCCCGATCGGTGGAAAAAAGTCTATCGCGACTGGCTCGTGAACCTACGTGACTGGTGCATTTCTCGTCAGCTTTGGTGGGGGCATCAAATTCCCGCTTGGTATGCCGTGGAGGAAACAGGCGGACTGATCACCGATTCGACTCCGTTTTTTGTGGCCGAAAATGCAGAAGCCGCCGCAGAACTTGCAGAAAAACAATTTGGCAAACCCGTCAAACTAGAGCAAGACCCAGACGTGTTGGACACTTGGTTTTCCTCTGGACTATGGCCGTTCTCGACCTTGGGTTGGCCAGAAACCACAGACGATTACAGTGCTTATTATCCCACCAGTACCCTCGTCACAGGCTTCGATATTATTTTCTTCTGGGTCGCCCGTATGACCATGATGGGTAAGCATCTCACGCGAGAAATGCCCTTTGAAAATGTCTACATCCATGGACTCGTGCGGGACGAAACAGGCGCGAAAATGTCTAAGTCTAAAAATAATGGTGTGGATCCGTTAGTGTTGATTGACGAATATAGTACCGATGCCCTGCGTTACACCCTGATTCGGGAAGTGGCGGGCGCGGGCCAAGACATCACCCTGCAACTCAATCGCAAAGTCTACAACCAACGCATCAAAGATCGCGCTGCCGGGACTCCGCCCAAACCTCCCACACCGGGCAGTAAAGATAATTCTCTGTCTGAATCCGTTGAAGGATCTCGGAATTTCACCAATAAACTTTGGAATGCCTCCCGGTTTGTATTGATGAATTTGGAAGGTAAAACCCCGGAACAGTTGGGTTCTCCTGATACAGAAAAGTTGGAATTGTGCGATCGGTGGATCCTCTCCCGCTATCACCAAGTCACAAAAGCCCTGCGTAACAATCTAGATAATTTCTCCCTCGGCGAAGGCGCAAAGCAGCTCTACGAATTCATCTGGGGCGATTTTTGCGATCTCTACATCGAATTGGTCAAATATCGTTTGCAAGGCGAAGATGCGGCATCGAAGCTAGTGGCCCAACAAACTTTGGCGCTAGTCCTAGAAGGCACGCTCAAACTACTTCATCCGTTTATGCCCCACATCACTGAAGAAATTTGGCATACTGTGGTGCAAAAAGAAGCAACAGGCCAAATTAGTCTTGCTCTGGAGTCCTATCCGACAGCGGACGAGAGCTTAATTAATCCTGATCTTGAACGCCAATTTGAATTGCTCATCGGCACCATCCGCACCGTTCGTAATCTTCGGACTGAAGCCGGAATCAAGCCCGGTGAAAAAATCGAAGCCATGCTGCAATCAGAGGACGATCGCGAACGCACTATTCTCACCGCTGGGCAGATTTACATCCAAAACCTCGCCCGAATCAACACGCTAACTATTACGGATCCAACGGCGATTGTTGAAGTGGCCCCGTCGATCGCTAGCGTAGAAGGCCCGATCGCAGCCCCGATCGCAGCCCTAACAAAATCGGTTCAGAACCGTAAAGCTTGGGCCGATCGTACTTGGGTAGAAAAATTTGATGTTCGTGACCTTTCTAGTGATCTCCTCGACTTGCTCTCTGATTACAGCGCGTTAGCCGTAACTCTTTGGAATCTAACATTACTCTGGTTAGGGTTTAATGTAGTCCGAGTCACCTTTGACAGCGTTCATAATGTTGCATTGTTGCCGGATCTGCTTGAGATTATTGGATTTTTCTACACGATTTTCTATACCAAAAATAATCTTCTAACCCCTGAAGCCCGCACCCGAAGTTTTGCTAAGCTCAAACAACTTAAAATCGATCTTTTTGTCGGCTCAACCCCAGGTTCAGAAACGATCGATATTTCGCCATCCGAGATCCCGATCGTTCCTGAAGTGACGGCAATAGTCCCGATGGAGGATCTTGCAACTGATGGCCCACCTAGCGCTGATAGTCAAATGTTTACCGCAATGGTTGGCACCGTCCAAGTCCTAATCCCTCTATCTGGTTTAGTAGACATCAGCGCACTTAAAGCTAAACTCGAAAAAGATTTAGCCCGTGCCCAAGCCGATGCTCAAGGAGTAAAAAATCGCCTCAGTAACCCAAAATTTGTGGCTCAAGCGCCCGAAGAGGTGGTTCAAGGGGCGAAAAATGCCCTAGCTGAAGCCGAAAAACAAGCCGAACTCATTCAAGCTCGATTGGCGTTACTTTAATATCAAATCCCACATCAAACAAAGAGCGATCGGAATTAGGTTTGATATTAGTTCCGATCGTTCTTTGAATTAATTCAAACTAATTATTGAACATCTGCTTGTGCCTCTCGGAGCCTTGTATTCACTGAATCACGATTTTCAGGCAACGGTGCAGCCAGTTTTGTAATCATTTCCAGCAAAGATGGTAAAAAACGATTTCCAAATACCGCTAATTGACTTTGCCATCCGACTAAAATTTCAGATGATTCTCTTTCTAGACCTCGCACAAGCGCTTGGGCTACTAGTTCAGGAGTCGTCGGCATCACCCAGCGAAACCATTGAAATTTCCGAGCCATGTCGGTATCGGTTAAGGATGGCAGTAGTGCGACGACGCGAATGTTATGGGCGGCGAGTTCTCCGCGCAGGGCTTGTGTGAATCCTAGAATTGCAAACTTGGTGGCTGAATAAGTAGCCATTGTTGGTGCGGCAATTTTGCCCATTAGGCTAGAGACATTGACGATCGTTCCTTCCCGTTGTGTTGCCATTCGTCGTGCAATCAAACGGGTAATGGTATACATCCCCATGAGGTTGAGCGAAAGTTCATCTTGAATCTGAGGCAATTGGGATTGTAAGAATGGCGTTTGGTGCGCGACTCCTGCACAATTCACAAGTAAATGAATCGGGCCATAATCTCGCCAAGCTTTAGCGACTGCAATATTGACTTCGATCGGTTGGGTGAGATCTAATGCTAAAGGAATTGCTTCAATACCTAGCGCATTAATTTCATTTGCGACTTCTTGTAGCCGATCGGATGATCTTGCCACAATGATTAATCTTTTTACCTGTTGAGTCTGGGCAAATTCTAAGGCGATCGATCGTCCTATTCCACGCGATGCGCCAGTGATGAGAATAGTTTTTCCTTGAATATTCATGGTGTAGCCTCCAAAGACTAAGAGTTTTAGAAGTGCTCGTTGTCCGGTTGTAACCAATTGAATGAATGTGAAATGAATTCGACAAACTATTTGTTTATCGACAGCCACACCCTAACAAAGCAATTCACGAGTCGCAATGTTTATTAATAGAAAATCCAGATTGTTATATTTCGCTATGGTCTTCTCAGAAACTCTTCTCTCTCGAAAGCGGCTATAAATTTGCGATTTGTTGGGCTTAGAGTTGATCCCTTACATTTTATGTGCTTACCCTTCAGTGCGATCCAAGATGAGAATATGTTTTATTTAGGATGGTGTATGAGGATTGGAAGAAAGGCTAAATTCTGATAATGTCTCAAACTAAAAATATTTAATTTAATAAAATGTGTTTCTAATCACTAATTTTATAATAATTGCCGATCGTTACCTGTCGTCGATCGCCTTCAAAATATGCTCCTATATAAGTCGTTTGTGAGCCTATTGTATTTGTGGGAGATTTTTAAGGTGGATTTATGAAGCGATCGTAAAATCTGTCTCGGTTATTGTTGATAGATACGGTCTAAAGGGAGTAATTGATTGTCGTTTGTCACTCATTGTCTAAGCTGCCTTAATTTATGCGCATCAATCAGTTATTCAATTTCACCCTATTAATGACACTACTCGGCGTTCCGGCTGGTGGATTTTTAATGCCAGAATCTGCGATCGCGCAACAGCGTTCCAATTTGAATTTTCAGAACATGCAGTTCTCTTCTGCTGGAATGTCAACGATAACGAATGGATATTCTGTCACGACTATTACGTTATCTATTCAAAATTATGGTGCAAATAATCGATCATTTAATTTAAATGAACGAGTCTATCTCCGCCAGATTAGACTAGTAGATGCACAGAGAAATGCATATACCGGAGAACTTGATATGGACTTGTACAAGCCTTTTTTTAATGGGGAAAATCGATTAGTCAAACTCCGAATCAATCATCCGATGGGAATCAATCCTATCTATCTTCAGTTAGATTCTGGTGATGCTAAGAAGCCTATTTATATTCGACTCTAAATGTGGATAACGATCGCCTGATTTATCTATGGTTGGGCGATCGGTATTACGTAATCCTGACAGACTTTGAGCAGTATGAGAAAACGGCGGCGATCGCTGCTCCAATTGTTACACCCATCGCACTAAATCTAAGCGGCTGGGCAAAGACCGACTCTAGGCTATCGTCCCTAATCATTCAACCTAAAATAGTCTCAACTCCTAAAACATACCAGCAAAATTCAAAAGCCTAGTAACACTGCTCGGCAATTCGGAATTCAATCGCAAGGGTAGCTCAGCGGTCGATCGGGATTGAACATATCCCGCTGTTAGGAATGGTTTGTATTGGTCGCCATCGTTCATAAACTGTTTTACAAATGCTAAACTTATTCCCCGTACAACAGCTCGAAGATTTTCAGTATCTGATCCAACCCGTTCTTTAATTAACGCCTTATCATCATTCTTTGCATTAAACCGATCGCTCACACTTAAATGAGTTGCCCCGATCGCCGTAACCAAATATTTTGGCGTAGGCAATTGCATAAAGGGCTGTAATTGCTGGTCAAAGGTTGGCGTTAAGGCATCTTCAGTACTCGTTAACATCAATGTTGGCGTTGTTAATTTCTTTAATCCTGATTTCCCAAAAATTTGACCAGCAACTGGATTCAAAACAATAGTTCCAATAACTCGATTATCCTTTAAATTTAGGCTACGTTCTTTAATTGATTTACCCGCACATTGCAACCAATCCGCTGGCGATCGGGTAATTAAACGATTACGCTGCTGACAGAATTGGCGGAGTTCGTCAAGCTGAAGCTCACCACCCGCTAACGCCAGCGCATCATAGCCGCCCATAGAATGTCCTAGAACTACAACTTGATTTAAATTGAGTTTAAGATTAGACCCCTTACCCAATTCATTCAATGCAAACTGCAAATCCTTTGGACGATCGAGCAATTCTTGTGAAGGCAGTAGCTTCTCGACATCAAATTCCGATAGCTTAAATAAATTTAGCACTGACGGATGTTCAACAACAATTGTGTTGATGCCATGGGAGGCAAAATGATTTCCTAAATAGCCCAAAAAAGTTTTACTCGCTTCAAACCCCGGCGAGATCACCACCGTGGGCGATCCCGGAGTCGCTGCCTCACTCAAATATAAGTCAACTGGAACTTCCCGATCGTTTCGCGTCCCGTCCACCAGCTTCAAGCTCTGGCGCTGATATGCGATCGGTCCTGGGACGCTCGGATCGATCGCACTGTTAAAATTTGCGGTGTCCTCCACAAACAAACTCTTCTCAAGTAATCCGCCTAGCGCTTGGCTTTTCCAATAATTCAGATTTATTTTTGAGGCGATCGCAGCGGCCTGTGACAAATCAATTGTGACGGTTTTGGTCGGAATCGTTTTCAAAACTCCGATCGCATCCACAGCGCCAAATTGAGCCGCCGCCAACGAGACCCCCACTTGCACCAGTTCGGGCGTTAATCCCGGCGAAGCCGTCTGAACATTGGCCATAAGCTGCTGACCTGCGGGCGATTTGAGTAAATCTCCCACGACGCGACCCACAACTTTAGGATTTAGGTCTAATTTTGTCGTGAGTCCCTTACGAACAGACGGCGTTAAAAATGGGCTAAAAAGTTGCAGATTCGGAGATAGTTGCCCCGTTTTTGCATAGGTCTCCACTTCTTCGACCTTTACAGTCTGCTCAAAGGGACCAAACCGTAACGTAATTTCTTCGGCAGCTTGGCTACTCCCGATCGGCCCCACAACCAACCCAAGACTGAAGACCAACGTTCCCGCAAGTTGCTTGATCACACTACTTCTGACACTACGCATCAAAATTCTCCTTAAGTCTGTGACGCTTAGATTATAGCGACGTAGACTTAGGGACGTAGTGGAAAGTGCATAGTTCCTTAGATCAGCAACCGTTAAAACCAATTTTGAGATCGGGCTTTGCCGACACGGAAGTTTGTGAGAACTTATACTGTGAGAAGAAAGTATTAGAGAAAGCCTAGAACTCTCAGATGTTAACGAAAATGCTTGATCGATTCGCTTTTAAATCGTCAACTCCGATCGCTAATTCCTTGAGGCTTACTAGAGGCTTGCGGACGGGAACGATCGCGCTACTGCCGATACTACAAATGAACATGCAGTCAGAACCTTATCCAGAATCAATTCTCAAGAATCAAACAATACCCTCCGAATTAACCAAGGATTAGATCTGGGTGTTTTAGAAGAAGCATTACGATCGTCCCAAGCCAGTGATTATCGTCAAATTATGTCGCAATTACTGACTCAGTTTCAGGGTCAGTTTCAGAGATAGTGTCTCAGTGAAGCATTCATAAAAACCGGGCCACTCATGAGCGACCCGGTTTTTAAAAGAGTTAAATCAAACTATTACGATTCAACGCCTTCAATACGATCTTCAACTTGTTGATACAGTTCGCGGAGACGATCGAGATTCTCGTCACTGGTTTCCCAATACCCACGACCATTCGCTTCAAGCAACGTCGTCACCATCTTACGGAAGGAATTCGGGTTCAAGTTCAGCAGACGCTCCTGCATTTCCTTATCTTTCATAAAGGTGCTATTCGCATCTTCATAAACCCAGTTATCCACTGCATCCGCTGTCGCCGACCAGCCCATCGTGTTGACCAACCGCTTCGACAATTCGCGCACGCCTTCGTAACCATGGGACAGCATTCCTTCATACCATTTAGGATTCAGGAGCTTGGTGCGAGAGTCGAGACGAACAGTTTCAGATAAGGTCCGAATCTGGGCATTAGCCGTGGTCGTATCTGCCATGTAAGACGTGGGCGCTTTGCCATCATCTCGCAGTCTAGATACGATTTTAGTAGGGTCGGAATCATAGTAGTGGGAGACATCCGTGAGGGAAATCTCCGACGAATCTAGGTTCTGGAAGGTGACATCAGCCGTCTTCAATGAAGCCCGGAAAATGTCTTCTTTTTGTTCCATCACACCGGGATTGTCCGACGAGAATGCAAAGCCTTTACGGGCTAAATACATATCTTGTAGTTCTTTCTCATTCTCCCAAGTTCCATTCTCAACCGCCAAATTAATGTTGGATGAATAGGAACCAGAGGCATTGGAGAAGACACGGGTTGCGGCTTGACGAACACTCACTCCCAATTCAGCGGCTTGAGCGATCGCATGTTTTCTAACGTAATTCATCTCCAAAGGCTCATCGGCTTCAGCGGCCATTTTCACGGCTTGATCCAAGAGCGCCATTTGATTCATGAACAAGTCACGGAATACACCGGAACAATTGACCACGACATCAATCCGAGGCCGACCGAGTTCATTTAATGGAATCAATTCCAATTTATTCACCCGACCAAAGGCATCGGCCACAGGCTTTGTTCCGACCATCCAAAGGATTTGGGCCAGAGATTCGCCATAAGTTTTGATGTTGTCAGTTCCCCAAAGCACGCAAGCGATCGTCTCTGGATAAGCACCGTCATTTTCCAACCGTTGACGGTCGATCAACCGATCGACCACCACCTTCGCGGCATTAACTGCTGCGGTTGTGGGAATTGATTGTGGATCCAGTGCATGGATATTCTTACCCGTCGGAAGAACGTCAGGATTACGAATCGGGTCTCCGCCGGGACCAGGAGTCAAATATTCCCCATTTAGAGCCGTGAGTAATCCACCGAGTTCGTTATCTGCAACGACTTGTTTCAAGCAAAATTGTAAGAATTCAAACAATGGCTTAATCGCATCGCCATCGACATTGCCGTAACCCAGTTTATGAAGCGATTCAATCCAAGGTTCTTGTTTACCACCCAATCCATTGAATAGATTGCCAAACATGGAAATCTTGGAGACTCGACCCTCTTTGTCTTGCTGAGCGCGCACCATAGCTGTTACCGCTTCACGACTCGCTGCATTGATGTCATTCAACAATTGAACATCTTTCAAGACACCAAGATCGCTATTCTTGAAGATCTCATCAATGTCGCGATAGACACTGTTCGCAATCACGCGGGTTAGGCTGAGAATGCCGTCTTCTTCACGATCGAGGCTCGCAATGTTCACCAAAGTGGCGATCGCTTCGTCAGCCGTCGGCGGTTTACCAATGGTATGCAATCCACAAGGCAACAAACGAGATTCAATCTCCATGATCTTGATGTAGATCTTGCCGACGATCGTATCGCGCTCATCTTGATTCAATTCAGCAGAACTAGTCTCTGGTAATTTGACATCTCGATCGAGGTTACAAATACGCGCTTGATCCATGATGGAATCAACAATTTGAACCCCGCGTCCGCCATCCTTCAAGGTTTGGTAGGAGGCGATCAGTTCACCCAATGCTTTCAACCCTTTGTACAACCCCGCATTTTCAGCCGGGGGAGTTAGGTAAGAAATAGTTTCGGCGTAGGAACGACGTTTTGCGATCGTGGCTTCAGATGGATTATTGGCCGCGTAGTAGTAAAGGTTTGGAATTGAACCAATCAAACTATCGGGGAAACACGTATCCGACATACCCATTTGCTTACCGGGCATAAATTCTAGCGATCCATGAGTCCCAAAATGCAATACGGCATCCGCGTCAAATACCCGCTCAAGATAGGTGTAATAAGCAGCAAAACCATGGTGTGGGCTAGCCGATCGGCTGAACAACAATCGCATGGGGTCGCCTTCGTAACCAAAGGTCGGCTGTACACCGATGAATACATTGCCAAACTGTTTCCCGAAGATCAGCAGATTCTGACCGTCAGTGTTGAGATGACCGGGCGCTGGTCCCCAAGAATCATGTAGACGGGTGTGATAGGGCGTTAAGCGCTCATACTCTTCCACAGACATGCGATAGGCAACGTTCAGATCGGGACTGCTGTATTGCGCTTCCGCATCGTGAAGAATTTCTAGCATCAAGGCTTTGGAATCTTCTGGTAGTTCGCCAATGCTATAGCCATCTTCTTTTAAGCCTTCGAGGACTTTGTAGATGGAACCAAACACATCAAGATAGGCCGCAGTTCCGACATTTCCTTTGTCGGGTGGGAAACTGAAAACAGTGATGGCAACTTTTTTCTCAGCTTGCTTTTTCCGACGAAGATTTGCCCATTTCAGCGATCGTTTCGCAATGGTCTCAACCCGATCCTGCAAAGTAATTGATTTACCTGTGGCCCCGTCACGGCCTGACATGACAATCGGTTCGATCGCCCCATCCAGTTCAGGCAGCGCAATCTGCAATGCAACTTGAATCGGATGAAGACCGAGATCGCTCTCTAACCATTCTTCAGTGGTTTGAAACACCAATGGCAACGCCACCATATAAGGACGATTCAGCTTCTTAAGAGCCTCGATCGCCTTGGGATGGTCTTGTTTTGCAGGGCCGCCAACCAGCGCAAACCCGGTGAGCGAAACGACTGCATCAACGATCGCTTCTTCTTTATTAATCGGCTCGTAGAAATATTCAGCTACAGGCTTAGAGAAGTCCAAGCCACCCGCAAAAACGGAAATGACCCGCGCCCCCATCGCTTCAAACTCTGCCACCATCGACACATAATGAGCATCGTCGCCCGTCACAATGTGGGTCCGTTGCATCACGAGTCCGATCGTTGGACAGTCTCCTCGTCGTTGGGCTTCGGGAAGGTCCTTCCGGGAAGCGTACCAATTCAGGTACTCTTTCGCATCATCGTACATGGTGGGCGCTAGCGGATGCCAAATGCCCATGTCCAGATAGGTGACAGGTTCGGCGTAGCTAAATGCGGCGGTTTCGTTGTTGTCCGATCGCTTGGTGTCCTTGCCATTGAACACATATTTATCGGCTAGCATCAAAAAGAAGCTTTCCAGATTCTCCTCGTTGCCGCCCAGCCAATACTGGAAGCTGAGCATGAAGTTCCGGGCATCTTGTGCTTTCTCTATGGGGAGGAACTTTAGCACAGTGGGCAAGGTCCGCAACAGCTTCAACATGGCATCTTGGAAACCCGCGCCGGATTTCTCTTTGCGCTTCTTCATGAAGCTGCCAATGACGCTCTTGGATTGACCAATTTGTGCAAGGGAGAAGCTGCCCATCTTGTTCAGGCGCATGACCTGAGGCATGGATGGGAACACCACCGATACATCAAGATTGTCTTTGATGGGTTCGACCGCAGCGACAATTTTATCGGCTAAGTCTTCTAGGAAAATTAGGGAGGCGATGAAAATGTTGGCTTCAGCGACATCCCGCTTAAAGTCCCCGTAATTGCCATTGTCTCGCAGCTCTTCGATCAGGTAGCCGCTTATCTCGATCGCAATGTCGGGGTGTTTGGCGTTGATGGATCTTACAGCCGCAGAAATGGCGCTCTGGTATTGCGGCTCCAGCACTACGTACACCACTTTTACAAGGGAACGCCCGTTGAGGTCATCCGGC
>JAYUEW010000247.1:0-4993 GCA_043739045.1 Synechococcales cyanobacterium | reverse complement strand
GCATTTGGTATTTTAGAACCCGAGGCAACAGCACCTGTGCTTCAGGCCCAAGATGTGGGGGTGATATTGGTGCCTTGTGTGGGATGCGATCGGAGGGGGTATCGAATTGGCTATGGGGGTGGGTTTTACGATCGATTACTGGCACAGACTGAATGGCGATCGATACCGACAGTGGGAATAATGTTTGACTTTGCGGTGGTGGAAAGCTTTGAGGCGAATGAGTGGGATCAGCCATTAAATTATATTTGCACAGAGACTAATTGGATTGTTTGTAACTAATAGCAACTAGTGGAAAAATCTTACGCATAGGTTACGCATATCGACTATTGTGTATGACGAACTCAGCCTTCTGGGTAAACATTGCCATCACATATCAGGAATTCCTCGTTTTACCGAAACCATGAAGCTATTTGTTTATCACACGCCTGAGCAAACGCCTGCTATTAATACTGCTGATTGTTCGATTGTGATTGATGTTCTACGTGCGACGACGACGATCGTGACGGCATTGAATGTGGGAGCTGAAGCAGTCCAAGTTTTTAGTAATTTGGATACGTTGATGACAGTGAGTGAGGATTGGGATTCAGCGAAGCGTATTCGGGCTGGAGAACGGGGGGGAAGTAAGGTTGAGGGCTTCGATTTTGGCAATTCGCCTCTGGAATGTACGGCTGAAGGCATGGCTGATAAGCGTCTTTTTGTAAGTACGACTAATGGGACTCGGGCATTTCAACGTGTGGAAGACTCTAAGACTGTCTTGGGTGCTGCGCTGATTAATCGTCATGAGGTGGTGAAGTATTTAGTGGAAACTAAGCCGGAGACGATTTGGATTGTGGGCGCGGGTTGGGAAGGGACTTACGCTTTAGAAGATACGGTCTGTGCTGGAGCAATCGCTCATTTGTTAATGGATAAGGAGGGGCTGGCGTTGTCTGATATTGCGGGAAATGATGAGACGATCGCAGCAATTGCGTTATATCAAACTTGGCAGGATGATTTGTTAGGGTTATTGAATCATGCGAGTCATGGTCAACGGTTGCTTCGATTGAATGCCCATGAGGATATGGCCTATTGTGCGGCGTTGGATTCAGTGGATTGTTTGCCGATTCAGCGTGAGAAAAGTGTTTTGGTGGCACGAGTTTAGATTTGTTTGAGAAACCATATTGGATGAGTTTGATTGATTTACGATCGATGTAGAGTAATTTATGAGTAATCTATAGAACCCATTTGATATCTTAACCAGAGTTTGAAAGCCGCTTCAGCACCAGCCTGATAAGGCAAAGGTTCATTTTTGTCCTTGCATTTGCCAATGTTCTCTCATGGTTCTTAACCAATGTATTGCAACGCTCCATCCACGCATTCGATCGTTCATAGAACTTCGCTCTGCCGAAAGCGTACACCCAACGGGCAATGGCCGGAACAGAACCTTGCTCGTTTTTATTTAGTAGCCTAGATTCGTGATTTTTTAGGTTTTAGACTGAATTTATCTAAAACAATAAAATAGTTCTTCCTGAAATTTGATATACAAGATTGTAGAGAAAGACATCGCGATCGCTTCAAGGCTTTAATCTAGGCGACGGTCTAAATCTTGGGTTATCCTAATGCTATTAACTGACTGCGGACCCGCATCCACCGCCAAACCCAGCCCTTTCGTGACGACTAACTCACTCCCTTCCTTTTCAGGTTCTAATCATCAGACCTATCTTCGTCTGCGGCTAGCGTTGGGGATTCGTTTGCGTAGGCAGGTTTTTTTTGCGGTTTGTGATGATGTGGTTTTAAACGGTCAGCTTACTCAATTGCTGGTCAGTGATTTATCCCGAGATCCATTACCCGAAATGGATACGATCGCCAATGAATCCGTATTCGATCAAGCTCAGTCCCAATACCAACTGCCTGGAATTCGTCTAGTCACGTTAACACTGCATCCTAATCAGCCCGATCTACAAAAGCAAATTGCTGAATGGTTAGCTCATCGTCGTGGCCGAGTTGACGGATCTCAAATTGCATTCCAAATTGTAGGCATTGATTCAATAACTCGCCAAAGTGCCACAGTTCAGCGACACTTTTTAAATTCTCTTCGCGCACTCGGTCGCCACTATGCCCAATCAGGTGCTCAATCAGGTGCCCAATCGGGTGCCCAATGGGATCTGAACCTTGTTCTATGGGTAACAAAGCCTTGGTTTCATAGCATTCATCAATCGGCTCCTGAATTTTGGCGTTGGCATACTGGAATCTTTGATTTTATAGATCAAGATCCGCGCCCCGAAATGCAACGCTCCGAGGTCGATCGTATCTCCTCAAATTCCTCGACACCGCTGGATGAGACAATTCGATTAAACAACTTGAATCAAGCATTTATGGCTGAATGGCTGACTGAATCGCGGGCTGAATCACTCACTGCGTCCTCAGATCCGGCCCTGACTGAAACGGTCCATACCCTTGCGTTACTTCACCAACAATTTGCTGATGGTCAGACGCTAGCTGAGGCATACCGCAATCTGGGCAATCAGTACCGAGACCATGCCACTCCCACCCAAGAAACCTTTAGTTTTGGCATTCGCGCCTATCAAGAAGCCCTCCAACGCCAGCCCCACGAGCCTAACAATCCGATCGTTGCTGATTTGCTCAATGATCTAGGCAATCTGCATTGGATGAGATCGCGTCAGCAACCCGAATTCACTCCACTGGGAATAAATAAACGCCAAGATCTCGAAACTGCCGTTGAGCATTACCAAAAAGCGATCGCTTACACAGACAAAATGCAGGAACCGCAGTGTTACATCATGTTGCAAAATAATCTAGGCGCAACTTGGGGTGAATTGGCCCAAAATGTTGACCCTGAAACGTATTTACCCCGTTCTATTTCGGCCTACGAGTCGTCTCTGAATGTTCAAACTGACTATCAAGATAGCCAGCGCCGTGCCAATACTGAAAATAATCTCGGTACCGCCTATTGGACCTTGGCTCAGTATCAAACCCCTCCGGCTCCCATACTGCAAAAAGCGATCGGCCACTATAGAAATGCGCTTGAGTTTTATGATGCTGACCACTATTCCATGCCCCATGCCATGATTCAAAACAATCTTGGCACCGCATTCTGGAATTTATCTCAATGTGAAATGCTAGCACGCTACAGTTCTGAAAACTCCCAAGACTTGCTCATTCATGCGATTACGGCCTACAAAATTGCATTGTTTTACCGCACTCCCGAAGCCCTACCCCTCGGGTATGCCGCCACCCAAAATAACCTCGGCACCGCCTACTGGAACCTTGCGACCGATCGCTTGACCCAAGCTGACCAAATCGGTGACCTTATCCATCTGACCATTGTGAGCTATCAAGCATCATTAACTATGGTCGAAGCCCTGATGGAATCTGGTTCCGTCAAGTTCAGTTTTGACCCTTTTGCAACCCACTACAACCTCGCCACTGCGTTCAACGCTAGTGTCAAATACATCACCAGCGACCATCACAACGCAGTCCAGAACGCCTTCACCCATCACCTGATTGCATGGCAAGGATGGCAAAGTCAGCCGGATCAAGCCATCGCTGCAATAGATGGCTTAGTTCAAGTCTTGCGGACGGCACACGATCGGTTAGGCCGAGATATTCAAAGTAAATTACTGTCAAGCTTGCCGCCACAGTTATTGGCCGTTGTAATGCCGAAGGTTTGACGATTAGAACTCATCCATCGGCGGAATCCCAATGACTGAAAAGGGTAATGCCTTGCCTTGATTAGCCAATTGGCGTACAAGAGGGACGTGAGCCGACTCACAGCCTAAAATCAACAAACTTGCCTCTTCTTGACAAGCAACTTCTATCAGTTGTTCTGCTACTGGCCCAAATCGCAAGTGGGTTTTCAGGGCACCGCGCCATTCTTCCGCTAGACATCGCGCCTGCCACAAGATCCGATCGGCTTGTTCAAACTGCCGAGATTTCTCCAAGACTTCTTGTCGAACGGAGGGCTGTGGCATTGCTAGCACAGAGGTTCGACCTCTTGACGATCGAGACGAGCGAACGGGACTTACAGGCACTAATTCTTCCGAAACGTAGACCATTTGTACGGTTACGTGTTGACTTGTGGCAATTTTGGTTTGGTGTGCAATCCATAGGGTCAGGTCTAACGCTGCCTGACTTTTAAGGGAACCCGAATAGCCTACAACTAAATTTACAGCCGTCAACGGTGAGAGTTCTAAGCTGCGACTAGGAATCAGCAACATCTTGCCTACTAAATCCGATCGATCGAGCGTCGCTTGAAGCCGAGCCAGCATGGATAAAACATTCACAGT
The DNA here is from genome assembly GCA_043739045.1 of Synechococcales cyanobacterium. Lineage (GTDB taxonomy): Bacteria > Cyanobacteriota > Cyanobacteriia > Leptolyngbyales > Leptolyngbyaceae > JAAFJU01. The sequence goes on along the minus strand of JAYUEW010000247.1, from coordinate 710 downwards.
TCAAACCTCTTCAAAAAGAATGAGATGGATGAGAAATAGTTTTCGTCTGAATCAATCTCTTACGTTTCCAAAGGATAGGAATGATGATAGAGATAAAATCATTGGAGTGATTGCCATACGTTATTCAGGTCTAACGCAGTTGTTTTAAAACTGCCACGAAATAAGACTTATTGGTAACCAAACCTATTGAATAGTTAGCACACTAAATTACCTTGATCGTTGGGCGCTTAACTGGAAATGGCAGGGCTTCCTATCTACAGATCCTAAGTAAAAGTACGGTACTTTCATACTTAAAACTGTTGTCTGCACAACAAAACTGAGCTTGGACATAAGTACTGCAAATAAAAAGCACTTATTGATTAAACTACGACTCTACATTCATTCTGCACTCTGTTTTAGTATAGCGTAGTTGTCGATCGTGTGGCAGATATACAACGGTTCATGAATCTTTCTCTGGATGACGAGTCTATTCAAATAGTAACTTTGACACTCCCCGGCGTAAACGCACGGGGATTCTTGGTTCTATGATCTGACTTGCTCTGACAGGTTTGCACCAATCAAAGTAGAGGTCTGATCTCCCCAAGCGTTGCATGAGTCTAGCCCATAGCTTCCTGTATGCCCTACAGTAGCCAATCCCCGACTGAGGATATTTCTAGCTGCATTGTGGTCTCTATCTAAAACACATCCACACTGACAAGTGTGGGTTCTGA
>JAYUEW010000246.1:0-3493 GCA_043739045.1 Synechococcales cyanobacterium | reverse complement strand
GCCAACGTTAAGTCAAGTTTTGAGTTTCATGCAGGGGATGTCGCGTCCTAGTTTGTCTGTTGCATCGCGTCAGCTTCAGGCTGAACATCAATGGACAGGTGCTGTTGCGGCGCTGGAAGCGTTATTGGAAACAGTTGATGAGTCTGAATCAGGACTTGTTCTGTCAGGACCATTTCCAATTTTGAGCCACTCTAGCCTTTTACAGCGCTTTAATGTCTGGGCTTTTGCTGCGGATCCATCACTCCAAGCGATCGCATCTTTTTTTCAGCTTCCGCCATCTGCTGGAACTCCTACCGTTAGACACGAAACCAGCTTGACACTGCCGTTGTTGCCGAGCGATCCAATCTCGGCTGAGCATTTTTGTTTGGTGCTAACCTCGAAATTCAGCCTTGTCATGGTGTTGGGTGAAGACATTGATCATCAACCGGGCTTTTGGTTTTCGTTTGATCCCGGCGAAGTGTTGCAGGCTTGGCAGGTATTGCGGCTGCGGGTAGTGATGTTGAGTCAAGAGCAAATGCAGAAGCTCGATACTATTGTCGAAGCCTTTCCTCCCGTGACTCCGCATTTTTCTACAGTGTCCCATTTCAGTCAAATTTTGCTATCGTACTTGCCGCCGATCGAAGCGCCGCGCTTGCTTCATGCCCCCATTCCAGTGAGGGATCCAAAGCATGAAAGTGAGCCACGGAGTTTGGATGTGGAGCTATTGACCGCGATCGCCCATGAAGTTCGCACGCCACTGACGACGATTCGGACCCTGACCCGACTTTTGATGAAACGGAAGGATATGTCAGCGGATGCGCTCAAACGGCTAAAGGTGATCGATCGAGAGTGTAGTGATCAAATCGATCGATTTGGCATTATTTTCCGTGCTGTGGAGTTGGAAACGTCGGAGACTAAAGATTTCTCTTTGACTGCAACTTGTCTAAATCAAGTCCTGAGTCATAGCATTCCCCGGTGGCAACAGCAGGCGATCGATCGGGGGTTGGTGTTAAATGTTGTGCTACCGGAAGGGTTGCCCACGGTGGTGAGTGATCCCATTATGTTAGATCAGGCGCTGACTAGTTTGATTGAACGATCAGCGCGAACTCTACCGTCTGGCAGTAAAATCCAAGTCGAAGTGACTCTGGCTGGCGATCAACTCAAGTTGCAAGTCGAAACTCAGCCTGATGAATCCTACTCAACCCATCAACCGCTTTTACAATCCTTGGGTGAAATGTTAACGTTTCAGCCAGAGACGGGAGTTTTGAGCCTCAATTTGAGTGCCACGAAAAATATTTTTCAGGCGTTGGGCGGCAAGCTGACGGTGAAAGAGCGATCCGTTCATCATGGCGAAGTCTTTACGTTATTTCTACCTTTGCAAGCAACGAGTGACGATCGGTTTGGCCCAAAGTTTTTTATCTGAGACCTCCTATTATCTGAGATCGATTAATTGAGTGATTTGTATATGAGAGACCGATTTAGAGCAAGGCATCAGCTACAGCGCCAAATATCGAGCCGTTGCCCATCCGTTCACCCCCTTACTTTGCACTGGAACCCAAGTTTCTCCACTCATCACAGGCCGATCGCTTCCCCGCACTGTCACCCGATTGCCACACTTAACCTGAGTTGCAACTGTCCCTAATCCTGCATTTTGACGAATATTAACCACTTGAATAGTCGGTGGGCAGCGCACCAACGCGCCTGTTGTTTGAACTGGAGTTGGGATGGCAGTTGTAAAAAGGGTTGTGGTTTTAGCGTTGGTAAATGTGGATTGTTCTATTTTGGGTAACGAAATTTCTGGCATGGAAGCCTTTGCCTTATGCCAATTTGGTGACCCGAGCATTGACCATCCAGCAACAGCGTAGAATAGGTTGACGGCCAGACGCTCAGCCCATTCGGTTGCTTTTCCGGGAGATGCCTTTGGAATAAGAACGGATAAGATTACGGGTAACGTTAAAAATTTGGGGAAAGAAGGCATCCTAATCTACGCTAAAAGTATGGACTTTTCTAAGTGTACCCAGCCATCGCGCGCGCTCCCATTCCTTGGTGGACATTTATATCCGACCGCTTTTTTAAGTTTTAACCGCAATTTCCTACAGCAAGACTATGACGATCGAACAGATCCTAGGTGGGCTATTCATTTTGACGATCGGCCCGATCGTGGGAACAATTAAACCACTTTGGCGAGATAAAACAAGCTGGGCTATTGCGCAAGGGCTATTGTGCGTGGGTGTGTCGAAGTTTTTATTCTCGTATTTGTTTCATGCCCAATTTTTGGCGACGGGAAGTTCTGAGTGGACAATCGCCTGGGACATGATTGCGTTGATGGGGTTGGTTGTAGCCCGGTCGATCGGGGGCGATCGCGTAGATTTGTGGAGTATTGGCGCGGGTTATGGGTTGCATGATCCAATTTCGGCTGGTCTTGCGGCTTTGCTCTCGGGGGCGGGAGTGATCTGTTTTCGGACTAGTAAGCAGGGTCTCAAAGTCTTGTTATTGTCCATGATGCTTGTGACAGCGCTGCGATATTCGGCTAATCAACCGCTTATTGTGATGACGGGTTTGCTTGGTCTGTTGACTTATTGGAGTTATGAAAAAGCCGATCGATTGAAGCCATCCGAAAAAGGTGATCGGTCTGAGGCTGAGTTGAAATTCTTTCGGGCAGATGCGGCAGTGGTGACGTTGGACGATCGAGTATTACCGTTGCAGGCGGGTCAACCTGCGGCTTATTTATCTCAATTGCGCCGCTCGGGCTATTCTGTACCTCAAGGGTGGATGGTCTATCCGGGTGATGACCTTGAAACAGTAATTACTCTGGCTACGCCTACGGTTCAGTTTCCAGCGATCGTGCGATATTCTCATTTGCTAGCTAATTCGCTAGACGATCGGACGAAGCGGGTGTGGGAGAGCAAAAACGATCAGGAATTACGGACTGCGTTGTTGCAAGCTTTCGATGGCGCAAAGGCTTCGATGGTATTGATGGTGATGCCGAAGGTGTGGGCGGTATTTTCGGGGGTGGCCTGCGAGGTGATGCCGGGTTATGTGTTGGTGACGTGTGGGCAGGAGCGGTTTGAGGTGCGATCGAATGGGCAGCTTTCAGCCAATGTGAAAACCTATCAAACCCCCGATCGGCTGATTCGCGAGGTGGCGGAGTTGTTGTCTAAGCTACAAAAAGAGTTTGGTGAGGACTATAAAAAACAGTTGGGTAGCGGCTTTGCTATTGATTGGATGCACGACGGCGAAACACTATGGATTTGGGATATTCGGGGGTTGTGAATGCTGGATAAAGACTGGAGGGTTAAAACTTGTTGGAATAGGGCGGGAATTTCTGAAGCCGATCGCGTAGAACGGGACAAATGTTCGCTATTCTATAATGATGTTAAGTTGTGTTAATAAAGTTTATTGCATTCTCCTTCATCTGGGTTTAGGCGCGAGTCTATGAAGTGTGTTATCAATCGTCGAGCGAAATTCTCGGCTAGTCATCGCTATTGGTTGCCGGAGCTGAGTGAGGCTGAAA
>JAYUEW010000245.1:0-3589 GCA_043739045.1 Synechococcales cyanobacterium | reverse complement strand
GCTAGATCAACTCGATCGGCTTGGAGTCAGTTCAAAAAACCTAATGATTTCGGAAACGGCGCATGTAACAATGCCCTACCACCGAATCTTGGATGTGGCATCTGAAGCGAGTCGCGGCGATCAAAAAATTGGGACCACGGGGCGCGGCATTGGCCCGACCTATGCGGATAAGTCTGAGCGATCGGGCATTCGCGTAGTGGACCTAATGGATACAGAGTCATTCAAGGTGCAGGTTCGCTATTGTGTAGCGAATAAAAATGTCATCTTGGAAAAACTCTACAACCTTCCTCCTCTTGATCCAGAAGAAGTGATTGTGGAGTATCTGGCCTATGCCGATCGTCTGCGACCCCATGTAATTGATAGTTCCTTAAAGATTGCGCAAGCCGTACAGAAAAAGCGCAACATCTTATTTGAAGGTGCGCAAGGTACGTTGTTAGATCTCGACCATGGTACGTATCCCTACGTCACATCTTCCAATCCCGTATCGGGCGGAGCATGTGTCGGCGCAGGTGTGGGACCAACCATTATCGATCGGGTGATTGGGGTGGCGAAAGCTTACACCACCCGCGTCGGTGAAGGTCCGTTCCCAACTGAACTCGAGGGAGATATTGGGGCGTTATTGTGCGATCGGGGTGCCGAATTTGGAACGACAACCGGGCGTCAGCGTCGCTGTGGTTGGTTCGATGCCGTTATCGGTCGGTATGCTGTGCGGATTAATGGTCTAGATTGTTTAGCCATCACTAAGATGGATGTCCTAGATACTCTCGACGAAATTAAGGTCTGTATAGCCTACGAAATCGATGGTAAGCGGTGCAACGATTTTCCGACCAATGCGAAAGCCTTTGCTCGGTGCATTCCGATTTATCAGACGGTTCCCGGTTGGAATACTTCGACCGAAGACTGTCGAGCGCTTACAGATTTGCCGAAGCAAGCTTTAGATTATCTTAAGTTCTTGGCCGAACTGATGGCGGTTCCGATCGCAATCGTGTCCCTCGGGGCCAGTCGCGACCAGACCATCATCGTAGAGGATCCAATCCATGGACCGAAACGGGCATTGCTGTACGAAAATGGCGGACTCTAATAATAAGTTTAAGAACACAAATTCTTATGACTTAGTTTGAGTTTGACGATGGTTTAAAATTTAGTGAAGACACCGAAGGTAGAGTTTCATCATGGCAAAGTTTTCAATCGAAGCGACTAAGCGTCCTGAAGGGAGCAAACCCAACGCACTACGCCGTGCGAACCGTGTTCCTGTGACGATGTATGGTCATAATGGAACGGAATCGGTTCAGTTGACGGTTGATGCAAAGACTGTTGAATTGCTGATCCGTGATGCGGGCCGAGGCGGTATGGTGGAATTGAATGTTCCTGAATTGAACTACACGACAGGCGCACGAATTCAAGAAGTTCAGTCCCATCCTTGGAGGGGCTATCTGTATCACGTTAGTTTCAAAGCGAACAAAGGCTAAGCTGTCTTTTTAGATTTGTTTCAATAGAAACCGTGCTTTTCTTAACTGTGAAGGCGCGGTTTTTAATTTAAATCAGGGCGCTCGGGTAAAGTCGTAGGGTGGATTTGAGGGCTGAGACCGAGGCAGGATTAAGCCGGGATTGAGACGATCGCGAGTTTTACATCTATGAGATTTATATCAATGAAATGGTTAACTGGACTCTACGCTCCGGCGATTATGTTAATGCTATGGCAGGCGATCGTTCAACCGAGCCTTGATCAAAAACTGTTAGCGATCGCGATTTTTTTGTTGAGTTTAGATCTACTCAAGATGGCAATTTTTGATCTAGAGCAAGTAATAAAGGTTCGATCGATGCTTGAATCTGAGGCGGGATCGATCGATGGTGAGGAACCTCGACTCGATCGTTTCTTTTGGGGGACGATCGGGACGGTGGTGCTAGAACTTATGGGACTGTATCTCGCCCCAATCTCTCTATCAGATTCAGCGATCGTCATTTTATCTAGCCAAATTGGATTCAATCTTTTAACGCAAGTACAACTCATGCCGGACAAGATTAATAAAATTGAGCCTTGGGCAATTCGCGATCGGGCAGTGGTGTTGACCGCAGATTGTCTGGGAATTGGGCTGGTGCTCTTGGGGCAACGTGGATATTGGCCGATCGGAACCTCTGTCGGACTGCTGATGATGGTTGTAATTTATGGCGCGATTAAGTATGGCCAAATGTATAGGGACCGATCGGCTAACCTAATGGATTAATATTCGCTAATGTTTAGGTTGGCATTTTGGTTGGCATTTTGGACAGAAGTGAGCCGATCGTCCGGCTAGCTTTATGCGCTGAATTTCGGTATTACACACCCGGCAAGCTTTACCCTCACGACCATAAACCCATGCCTGAGCGCCATAGTTGCCATTGGTTCCATCCACAGTGCGATAGTCCCGTAACGTAGTGCCACTGGCATCAATGCTGGTTTGCAATACTTCGATGATGTGCGATCGTAAGGGATTCAATTGCTTGGGATTTAATTGAGAACAATGGGTCAGCGGATTGATATTGGAGAGAAATAAGGATTCATCGGCGTAAATATTGCCAATTCCCGCGACAAGGGATTGATCAAGTAGCGCATTTTTAATTGGGCGTTTACGAGATTGCATCCAAGTTTGAAAATAGGTCTCAGAGAAGGCATCGGAAAATGGCTCTGGTCCCAGAGATTGCAACCCAGTCATGATTTCCGACGGTTCTTGTCCCGGCGGCACCCACCAAATTTTTCCGAAGGTTCGTTGATCGACATAGCGCAGCTCTTGGTCTCCCATCAAAAACCGCACCCGCGCATGTTTCTCCAGCGGCGCATCTGGTCTAGTCCAAAGCAATTGCCCAGTCATTCGCAAATGAACGCCCAAATGCCCTGCTTCATTCGCCAATTCCCCAATCAAATATTTCCCGCGTCGATGCCATGTTTTGAACTGGCACCCGGCGATCGTATTGGGAAATAAATTCGCCTCAGGATGGGCAATAGTGCGATCGAGAAGGACAATGGTTTTAAGGATTGTTTGATTTAACGTCGTCGCATTCAAGCCCCGACGGACCGTTTCGACTTCAGGAAGTTCGGGCACAAGGGTATAATTCTCTAAATTGAATAAGGGGTAAGAAAGGCGAGTGGATTGCTCATCGTTTCGGCAAATCCAAGAATACCGCGATCGCGATGTTGATAGCTCAATTCACCTGCGGCATCAAACAAAAATGTACCGCCGCGCTGAGTGATATAGGTAACATCGGGAACATAGGTTTTCCAATTGTTCAATACTTCGCTCATATTCCGTAATCGTAATGTGGCCAATTCAAACGGGCGTTGGTGGCCAGTTCCGACAACATTAAAGCTGGAGCCAGTCAATGCAGGTAAGGGTCCGGCTTTTATAGTAGATTCAGGATCAATAAGTTGCGGGGCACTGCGATCGCCGATATACCCACGAAATACTTCTTTCAGAGTGCCGGGGCTGCCAATTCCAGCACACATTAGTAATAGGTTCAACCAGCTATTTTGTTTGGCAGAGAAGCCGGGAAGTTTGGCCTGAAGACCAGGATAGAGATTAAGCTGGCGGTGAAGTTCAGCCGTTGGATCAAG
>JAYUEW010000244.1:0-2773 GCA_043739045.1 Synechococcales cyanobacterium | reverse complement strand
TCAATTCATACACAGATTCAAATATTTGTTTGCTAGGATTAATGGCCCAGATGGCCCAGATGCCTCAGATAACTTTTTAACTATCAACGATAGAATGCAGGTTTCAGAGTTCCGAAAAGGTTGAATTTCAACTCTAGAATGCGATTTTTAGTCATTTCCTTAAAAACTGTCAGGAGTATTGTACGATCGAGAACAAATGATATTGATTTGGAGATATATCCTATGAGACCAGATTCTCACGAACAAGAAAATAACGAGCGGCGACAAGAGCTTCGGGCTGAAGAAGAAGCCTTTCGACTTCAACAAGAAGAAGATCGTCTAGCAATAGGTAAACGCCGATCGACATTCAACTGGCTCATTAGTAGTATTTATTTTTTGGTGGGATCACTAGAAGTTCTGCTTGGACTGCGCTTTTTGTTACGCTTGTCGGGAGCCAATACGCAAAATACGGTTAGCCAATTTATTGCAATGTTGTCGGCACCGTTCGTTGCACCATTTTCTACTTTATTTGTCAGTCCAGTTACAGGTGATGGCGCTAACATTTTTGATCTGAATGTTTTAATTGCCCTAATCATTTATCCGCTCTTGGGTTGGCTCGGTGTCAGACTAGTCAAATTTATCCATACTCGATAAAGCTGAATCATGACTAAATCTATGCCTCCCACCCTTCTCACCTTTTGGAGCTTACCGACTGAACAGGCATTAAGTCAGCTTAAGAGTCGTCCTCAGGGTTTGAGTCGTCAAGAGGCAGAGCAACGGCTAATAGAGTATGGGGCCAACAGTCTGAAGCAAAAGCGTCAGTCGCACACGTTAGCTTTATTGTTAAATCAGTTTAAAAGTCCAATCATTCTAATTTTAATGGCTGCTGCCATTCTCTCAGGATTTCTGGGCGATCGAATTGATACTGTGATTATTCTATCGATCGTTCTGACAAGTGGACTTCTGGGCTTTTGGCAAGAACGCGGTGCTGCCGATGCTGTATCTAAGCTGTTGGCCTTAGTGCAGATAAAAGCTACAGTTTTGCGGAACGGTCAATCGCAAAATATTTCCAATGAGGCAGTTGTTCCCGGTGATATTGTTTTGCTGAAGGCGGGAGATGGTATTCCGGGTGACTGTCTGATTTTAAACTCGAAAGATTTATCAGTAAATGAAGCTGCACTGACGGGAGAAACCTATCCGGTGGACAAATTCAGTGGCGTATTATTAGCAGATGTCGAACTCAGCGATCGCACTAATACGCTTTATTTAGGTACTAATGTAATCAGCGGTACATCCACCGCAGTGGTTGCGCAGACTGGAAAGCAAACTGAATTTGGTAAGGTCTCAGAACGTCTTAAACTTCGTCCACCTGAAACTGAATTTGAAAGGGGGCTGAGTAAATTTGGTTATTTCTTAATGGAAGTGACATTAATTCTCGTCGTGTTGATCTTTGTCGCTAACGTTTATTTAAAACGACCTGTTCTCGATTCATTTCTGTTCTCTTTAGCTCTGGCCGTTGGTCTGACCCCTCAACTGCTCCCCGCGATCGTTAGTGTCAACTTGGCGCGTGGGGCCAAACAAATGGCGAAAAAACAGGTGATTGTCAAACGCCTTCCTGCGATCGAAAATTTTGGTAGCATGAATGTATTTTGTACCGATAAGACTGGTACTTTGACGGAAGGAGAGGTGAAGATTCGTGGTGCGATAGATATAGAGGGCAACGAAAGCGACAGGATTTTATTTTATGCTTATTTAAATGCTACATCTGAATCTGGCTTTGCGAATCCGATCGATGTTGCCATTCGGGAGCACAAAGTCTTTGATGTTACAGGGTATGAAAAGCTGGATGAGGTACCCTATGATTTTAATCGTAAACGTTTGAGCATTCTGTTTAAAAAGGAGAATACCCAGCTAATTATCACGAAAGGATCGCTTAAAACAATTCTCGATGTTTGTTCATCCGTTGAAACTGCTGATGGCAAAACGATCGATATTACCAACGAGCAACAAAAATTGCATCAAGAAGCTGATAATTTGGGTAGTCAAGGGTTTCGAGTCTTAGGAGTGGCATATCGTAACTTCGGAGCTTGCGTGTCGCCTGCCGACAATTGTGATTCCTTCACCAAAGACGATGAAACTAATATGACATTTTTGGGCTATCTCACTCTATTTGATCCGCCTAAAGCAGGCATCGCTAATACAATTAAGGAATTGCGAGATCTTGGTGTCACTGCCAAGATGATTACAGGGGATAGTTTGGCGGTTGCCATTAGTATTATTAAACAGATTGGATTACCGCAACCCAACACATTGACGGGTGCTGAACTACATAAGCTCAGTGATGAAGCGCTAATGCACCAGGTCGGGAAAACAGATGTCTTTGCGGAAGTGGAACCGAATCAAAAAGAGCGAATTATCATTGCCCTAAAAAAATCAGGGAATGTGGTGGGTTATCTGGGTGATGGTATTAATGATGCTTCTGCGCTCCATGCTGCTGATGTGGGAATTTCTGTTGATAGTGCAGTGGATGTGGCTAAGGAAGCCGCCGACATTGTATTAATGCAGAAGGATTTGAATGTTTTAGTTGAAGGCGTAAAAGAAGGAAGAATTACCTTTGCTAATACGCTTAAATATGTGTTTATGGCAACCAGTGCTAATTTTGGCAATATGTTTAGTATGGCTGGTATTTCATTAGTTCTGCCCTTTTTGCCGCTGCTACCGAGCCAAATTTTAATCACGAATTTGCTAACCGACTTTCCCGAAATGACGATCGCAACCGATCGAGTGGATCAAG
>JAYUEW010000243.1:0-10365 GCA_043739045.1 Synechococcales cyanobacterium | reverse complement strand
ACAGTTTGACCGATCGCACAATTAATTCCATACATGACAGAATTAATACGGAAATCGACCGCACACCACTATACATCTTTAGGTATCCTAAAAGACAATCGACTAGTGCGCCTTAATCACTCCACTTCTGAGGCATGGTTACAGACAAGTCATCACAACTCAAATGCATCATCACTCCAACTGGGTCTCAATTCAGACTTGGACTCACAAAGCAGTTAAAATTGCCATGAAAAGCCAGTTTCCAAATCGAAAAGGAGTCATCGTTGCTACTTCCACTCAGCTATTGGTTGCGAACCCTCGCTACACATAACTACTAGTTTACTTAAATCAAATTAAGTACGGTAGCACTGCAAGGGTGGGCGGGAAGAAGCGATCGCTGCAATAAAACTGCAACAGTCTAGAATAGTACCGAATAGATGTAACTTTGTCTATCTTTATTTCGTGACTTATGGAGTTGATTGATTTCGCTAAGGAGTTTGGCCCGTTTTCATCTGTTTATATTGAAGTAATTACAGGCATTTTGACCAGGTTCACCTTAGATACTTCACGATCGTGGACTGGGCTTTCAGCGGTAAAGTAGTCGCCTGAGCTATCTGTTGCGGCTGTGGTACCTGCTGAAGCTGAGCTTGCAATGAAATTGATGGAGTCTGGGGAAGCTTAGCGACTTTAAGTGATTGATTGAAATCCTTGAGCGCGACTTCAATTTGCAACCCAGCATCTTGAGCAATCCACGAACCATCAGGCAATTGCTGACGAAGTTCAAAATGGAGATGTGGCCCCGTGGAATTTCCAGTTGTACCAACACGACCAATGACGGTGCCCTTTTCAACCACTTGCCCCGGTTTAACAAAGAGTTCGGAAAGATGGGCATACAAGGTCTGTTGGCTTCCTTGACCATGCTCTAGTGCGACAGCTATGCCGTAACCACCGAGAAAGTCAGCCAGCAAAACCTTACCCGTCAACGCGGCGATTACCGGGGTTCCTAATGGAGCTGTGATGTCGGTCCCCGTGTGCATCCGCTGATCCCCGAAAATCGGGTGGATTCGCCAGCCAAATAAGGACGTAATGGGGGAAGGAGTCGCCAGAGGAAACATTATTCCCAGACTTGACAAGCTGGGCATCTTAGGGAGCTTTAGATTGCCATTGAAGTAGGGCTTCAAAACATCTGGAGGAGAGAATTGAATCCCTTGCCGATCGACACTAATCGGTCCCCAATGAGCGGCACTCGGTTCGGGTTCAGGAGTCGGGTCGGTGACTTCAGCGGCAATGGACTCTGGTACAGCAATCGATTTAGCGGGAGGCGGAGTCACGATGGTATCCGTAGGTTTGGATTTACAGAGATCTGGGACGGCAGCCCCCCAAGCCACGGTGGTGTCACAGCCGGAGGTCCGATCGGAAAAAATAATAGCTTCTGGAGCCTTTGACTCTGGCTTAACGTTTGCAACAGGTGGCATTGGCTCTACTTCAGCTTCAGCAATTTCAGGCGGTTCAATAGACGGGGCTGTTGTCGGTCTAATGGATTCGATTGGACTAGGAGCCTGAACTGCCGCAAGTCCTGATGGCTCTAGTAATTTGATGTTGGTGCCCGTGGTTTGAGCCTGGGCGATTGGAACAGCCAGCAACCCCAACCCAGACACTCCCAATCCAAGGGCAGACAATAACGACAAACCGACTCGATGGGACCACAGAACGATCGAGATAGGGGTCGATGGAAATTCAATCTTGGATAGAGATTGTGAGGACAGCTTAGGAGAAGTCATTAAAACTTAAGGGTAGGGGAGCGGTTGATTAAAGTTGATTAAATACGATGCGAGTTGAATCACAGTCGAGATGACAAACAAGATAACAACTTTATGTGAAGACCACGATCGCACAGCAGAATTATCTTATGGCAAACGCATCATTAACGACCAGGATTAAAACAAACGACCATAGTGGTTCCTTCTCTTCATTCTCCACTATGCGAACAGAATCGGATAACCTGTAAGAAAATATGATGAAGGCTTTGGTCACTTGCAATTGAATTTGGCCATAAGCTTCATGAAGAAGGGCAAACCGACGATCGGTTCTGCATAATTCTGCATAATACTGAGAGTGATTTCTTTAATTTAGTGAAGGCAATATCGATGGAAACCTGGCAATGGCAAACCTGGAACGACCTGCCTTATCTAACTTGTGGTCTTTTAGATGAGTGGCAACATGGTTGGTTTACCCAACAATTTTCACCCACGACACCCTTAAAATTAACGGCGCAATTATACCCAGAGGCATCCGCCTATCGAGTCAAGCAAGTTCACGGGAATATCGTCTTAGCACCGTCAGAACTAAATCAACCACACCACGATGACAATCTCAATGATGGCGATGGGGTGATTTCTGAAATCTCAAACCAAGCGGTATGGGTTTGCACAGCGGACTGTACTCCTGTGTTGATCGGCGATCGGCGATCGGGGCAAGTTGCAGCGGTTCATGCGGGTTGGCGGGGAACAGCGCAAAAAATTGTCCCCATGGCGATCGATCGGTTACTAGTTCAAGGTTCAAAACTCGAAGATTTACGCGTTGCTATGGGTCCAGCAATTCGGGGCGAGGTGTATCAGGTGAATAATAAGGTGGGCTTTGAGACGGCAGTGACGATCGCGCCTCATTTGGCACAGGAGCCGTTGGAGAGTGCTATTGAGCAGTTGAAAGGAATTTATAATTCACCGATTTTGCATGATGCTGAACCGGGAAAAGTGCGTTTGGACGTAAGACGGGTGAATGCGTTGCAGTTAGAGCAGTTGGGACTAGCAGATGAGCAGGTTGCGATCGCACCCCATTGCACTTATGCCGATCCCGTGAATTTCTTTTCCTATCGCCGTGAAACTCGTAAAAAAGCACAATGGTCAGGAATTGTGAGTCGGTAAGGAGCTAGTTAAGTAAAAGATGACTTAAACTCGCAAGATCAGGCTTGTTTTAGGGCGGTGAGCATGATGATAGACCGATCGAAGCAGACTACACGCGGTGATGGTCCAGAAGTCTACTACAATTCATTGGATTACCCTGAATAGATGATCTCTTTGGACGCTCGCATGAACTCAGATTTGTCAAACGCTCCGGAAAACGAAGAAATAACTGGAGCCGAGGCAAGTGAAGACCTAGTTGAAGCTTTCTTGCGCGGGCAAAGCAGCAGCGGTGACTCAGGTATTGACTATGGTATCGGTGGAATGCCGATCGCGGGGCCAGGATTTAAATCCGGCTTCATTGGCATCATCGGGCGGCCAAATGTCGGTAAATCGACGTTGATGAATACCCTCGTCGGTCAAAAAATCGCCATCACCTCGCCCACCGCTCAAACCACCCGCAACCGTCTCAAGGGAATTCTCACGACCAACAACGCCCAAATTATTTTCGTTGATACTCCTGGTATTCACAAACCCCACCATCGTCTAGGGGAAGTGCTGGTTAAAAATGCCCAAAATGCAATTCATTCTGTAGACGCATTGGTGTTTGTGGTCGATGGATCGACGGATCTCGGGGGCGGCGATCGGTTCATTGCGGATCTATTACGGGATTGTAATGTCCCTGTTGTGCTGGGAATTAATAAATCTGATTGCCAAGATCCCTCATTACAAGTTAGTGACCTTCCCGTCGTAAACGGCAACATTTGCGATCGGGCTTATCTGGAACTCGCTCGATCGCAAAACTGGACTGTCGCGAAGTTCTCAGCACTGTTGGGCGATGGCCTAGAAGACCTGCAAGAAAAGCTGATTGCCCAACTTCCACCGGGACCGTATTACTATCCACCGGATCTAGTCACCGATCAACCAGAGCGTTTTATCATGGGCGAATTGATTCGTGAACAGATTCTGCTGTCTACTCGTGAAGAAGTTCCCCATTCAGTCGCTATTGCCATTGAGCGAGTGGTTGAAGAAGCCAATATTACGCGGGTATTTGCGACGATTAATGTAGAACGAGATTCTCAGAAGGGAATCTTAATTGGTAAGAAAGGCGCAATGCTGAAGAGCATCGGCACAGAAGCGAGAATGCAAATGCAGAAGCTGATTGATGGTCGGATTGATTTGCAATTGTTTGTAAAAGTTCAACCCAAATGGCGACAATCTCGAACTCGACTGGCTGAACTTGGATATCGCATTGAAGAATAAGTTATCTATAGTTCTGTTTTAGGTTCTAAATTCAATAAAAGTGTAATGATTGCATCTACCCGTGAACTTTTAGAAACTGCCCGCCGCAATGCTTATGCGATCGGAGCCTTTAATGTATACAATCTCGAAGGTGTGAAGGCGGTGATAATTGCTGCCGAAACCAATCACAGCCCCGCGATGCTTCAGCTTCACCCAAGCGCATTGAAGTATGGTCAATCGATGCTCGTGTCGATGTGTTTGGAAGCGGCCCGATCGGCGACTGTGCCTATTTCAGTTCATCTCGACCACAGTACCTCAGAAGAAGATATTCAAAATGTTCTGAATTCTGGAGTTAAGTCGATTATGGCTGATGGTTCTCCCATGGAGTATGCAGAAAATTTGTTATTTACTCGTAAAATGACTGAACTTTCCCATCATTATAATGCGATCGTTGAAGCGGAAATTGGTCGAATTAGTGGCACAGAAGATGGTTTGACGATCGCTGAAAAGGAAGCCAAGATGACAGATCCCGATCAAGCCGTTGAATTTGTTAAACAAACAAATGTAGATGTATTAGCGGTGACGATCGGGAATGTTCATGGTGAATATAAAAGCCCGCCTAAACTGGATTTCGATCGACTAGCTAAGATTCGCAGTTTGATTGATATTCCATTAGTTCTACACGGAGCTTCGGGATTGCCAGATTGGATGATTGAACGATCGATTCAATTGGGAGTATGCAAATTTAATGTGAATACTGAAGTGCGTCAAGCCTATATGCAATCTCTGAAAGATGAACTTTGTAGTAAAGGTCCACAAGATTTGTTAGATATTACATCTAGGGCGATCGGTGCGATGGAAGATGTGATTGCAGGCAAACTACAATTATTTGGTTCCGCCAACAAAGCTCATCTTCATCAAACGCCCTACGCTGCTAGTTTAGTCCGATAGATTGTACGTTTCATCAATTTCCATCTCGTCTTATTTATGAATCTCAGTGATTATCAAATTCAATCTCGTGACACGGCACTGTATCCCGATCGCGATCGTAATCTTTGGTATCCGACACTTGGGCTTGTGGGCGAAATTGCCGAATATTTGACAGCGGCTGAGTCTGAGAAAATTAAAGAGGCTGGAGATGTTGCCTGGTATTGTTCTCAACTGTGTAGTGAAGCGGGATTGACGCTGGAATTAGTAATTCAACCCATTGTCAAACTCGAATCTATTACAACCGTTCTGGGCCAGCTTGCCGAATGTGTGAAAAAACTATATCGCGATCGTAATGGTGAAGTGAGTTCTAACGATCGGGCGATCGTCTCCCATTCCGTCAATCACATTTGGCATCACTGTATTACTACTACAGATCAATCTATTATTCTGTCCACTAACATTGGCAAACTCCAAAGCCGAAAAATGCGAGGTGCATTGGGCGGTAGCGGGAACGATCGTTAACCCGCAACGATCAACCCTGACAGCCGTTAATCACGGTAAGATATAAACCAAGAAAAACGATCGCGCCGAATCGAAAAAACTATGTTGTTCGCAATTCCCCTCGCTTGGCTCCAACTCAAACGCGAACGAATGCGACTGTTCATTGCGATCGCAGGCATCGGTTTTGCGGTGTTTCTAATGTTTGTGCAATTAGGCTTTCGGGATGCTCTTTTCAACAGCGCCATCCGCCTGCATGAAAACGTCAACGGCGACATCATGCTGATTAGCACCCGATCGAACTCTCTTGTTTCAATTCAAAGCTTCCCCCAGCGCAGACTCTACGGGGTTTTAGGGGCGGAAGGTGTGGACAAAATTAGCCCCATTTATGTGGGGTTTGGTCTGTGGAAAAACCCATTCTGGGAAGGACTGCCTAAATCTCAAACCCGACAAATCATGGTTCTGGGCATCGATCCAAATGATAATGTGCTCAGCGTTTCAGGTTTTGATACCAATGCTCGCAGCCTGATCCGACTCGAAGACCAGATCTTGTTTGACAAAAAATCTCGGGCAGAGTTCGGACCGATTCCTGCAAAATTCTCAGAACTTGAAAAGAAAAACGAGCTAATCACCACGGAAATCGCCGATCGTAAAGTCGAAATCGCTGGACTTTTTGAACTCGGAGCCTCCTTCGGAGCCGACGGCAGCACAATCACGAGTGAAGCTAACTTCCTGCGCATTTTCACACGCCGCGACAAAGGTGACATTAATATTGGAGTCATTAAGCTCAAGCAAGGTGCAGATCTATACAAAACCCTTGAAGCCATCAAAAAGTCTCTCCCCGGCAAATATGCCGTTAACCCGACCCTCACACCAAATGAAGGCCGTGAGGATTTTGTTGTTGGCGAAATGCGAGTTCTATCGAAAAAAAGCTTTATCGAAGTCGAACGGAAATATTGGCAGAATAGTACCGCGATCGGATTCATTTTTACCCTCGGCACCGTGATTGGATTTCTCGTCGGTATCATAATTGTCTATCAGATTCTCTATACCGACGTAACGGATCACCTTGCCGAATATGCAACCTTAAAGGCAATGGGATACAAAAATCGCTATTTACTTAAAATCGTTTTCCAAGAAGCGATGATTTTATCGATAATGGGCTACATTCCTGGCTGCATTTTAGCGAGTTTTATGTATACAGGCACTCGTAATGCAACGGCCTTACCACTCATCATGACGACCGAGCGTAGTATTCTCGTTCTATTTCTAGCAATTACGATGTGTTTAGTTTCGGGTGCAATCGCCGTTCGTAAAGTCCAAGATGCAGACCCTGCCGACATTTTCTAAGGATGAAGATCTCGCAATTCAAGGATTACTCCAAATCGCCACGATTCAAGAAAAAATAGCATAGTGATTCATCATGACAGAACCAATCATTTCGATCGACAATGTTAGTCATTACTTTGGCAGCGGCAACCTGAAAAAACAAATTTTATTTGGCATTCATGCTGATGTGGATCCCGGCGAAGTGGTGATTATGACTGGGCCATCGGGTTCAGGAAAAACAACATTATTAACATTGATTGGGGCATTGCGATCGACTCAAGAAGGCAGCTTGAAAGTCCTGGGCGAAGAACTCCGCAACTCTAGTGAAAAACAGCGCGTTGCCCTGCGTCGCAATATCGGCTATATTTTCCAATCCCACAATCTTTTGAATTCACTCAAGGCCAAACAGAATGTCATTATGTCGCTGGAGTTACACACCCATCTGTCTGTGAAAGAACAGACTGAAATGGCTGAAGAAATGCTGAAGGCCGTCGGTCTTGAGGATCGCATGGATTATTATCCGGATGAACTTTCCGGTGGACAAAAACAACGGGTTGCGATCGCCCGTGCCTTGGTTTCCAATCCCAAACTCGTTCTCGCGGATGAACCTACAGCCGCATTAGATAAAAAATCAGGGCGAGATGTTGTAGAAATTATGCGAAGTTTGGCCAAAGATAGAGGGTCAGCGATCGTTATGGTGACGCATGATAACCGGATTTTGGATGTGGCCGATCGGTTGATTCATATGGAAGATGGTGAACTCGAATCCTATGATTTAGAAACCCAAGCCCCACCAGAAAAAGTAATTGCCCTAGGATGATCAACACCGGATTATTATCCTATGGACTCGATCGTAAGCTAGAGTTTAATGAACTTCAGCCAAGTATTTCATAGTTTTTATCGATACATAATCAACAAGGGCGATCGTTAAAAAGTTAAACGATAATGTCGTCAAAAAATATACTTTTAAAAATAATGAACACCCCATACAACTAAAAACTTAGTTTAGATAAAAGAGAATTTAGCTCAAGTGGAACATTAAAAGACGATCATCGTCCTCAAATTTGTGCGCAAATAGTTATTTATGTGACAACATGGGCAAAATCTAAAATCATAGCTAAATAGTCATAATTCTGTTTACAGATTCACTCTAAAGTCCTGTCGTCCTTATCTATATGTATTCTTTAAAGATATATTTTCTAGAATCTTTTAAATCCTGGAGTTTTACACTCTTATTCAGCTTGAGCTGTCTACTTGTCGTGATTTCGGGGGCTACGGAATCATCTTTCGCCCAAAATCCACCTAGACCCGACATCGGCAGCCCTAGTAGCCGCAACCCACGCCCCGCTTGGAACATCACCCCAGTTTTTTCACCACAAATCCCCATAGAAATTCCGATCGCCGCCCCGCGCCCCATTCCTCGCACTGAGATTCGGGGAGTTTGGTTAACGAATAATGATCTGCCCATGATGGAAAATCGGACTAAACTGCGCACTGCCATGAATCAGTTGAATGCCCTGAATTTCAATACGGTATACCCAGTGATTTGGAATTCAGGCTATGTAAATTATCCTAGTTCCGTGGCCCAGCGCTATGGCATTCAACCCTTTGTCCGTAAAGGTTCTGACGGTCACGATATATTGGCAGATCTAGTCAATCAAGCAAAGGCAAACAATCTATTAGTCATTCCTTGGTTTGAATTCGGATTCATGGTGCCGCAAACCTCAGAACTTGCCACCCTGCATCCCGAATGGTTAACTGAAACCCGCAGCGGCGAACAACTTTCCAACAGTCCCGCTGGAGAAGTCGCATGGCTCAATCCCTTCCATCCTGAAGTCCAACAATTCATCACTGAACTTGTCGTCGAGTCCGTGACGCAATACAATGTTGATGGCATTCAATTTGATGACAATATGGGATTGCCCCGCGAGTTTGGTTATGACCCATTCACCCGCGCATTGTATACAAAAGAAACAAAGAAATCTGTTCCTTCAAATGTCGCAGATGCTAGTTGGGTGAAATGGCGCGCCGATAAAATCACCGCATTTATGACGAAACTCAATCAATCAATCAAATCTCGAAAACCAACTGCGATCGTATCTATTTCACCAAACTATTACGATCATGCCTACAAACTCACCTTACAAGATTGGCTCGGTTGGGTCCGATCGGGGATTGTCGATGAATTGATCATGCAAGTCTACCGATCGGATCTCAGCAGTTTCGCCGCCAAACTCTCCCGCCCCGAAGTCCTCGAAACCCAGCAAAAGATTCCCACCGCGATCGGCATTCTCACCGGACTTCGCCGCCGCCCCGTCTCAATCCAGCAAATTCAATCCCAAACCCGCATAGCCCAAGAACGTGGATTAGGAGTCTCTTACTTTTACTATGAAAGTCTATGGGATGATGCCCCAGAAGGAATCATGGAACGGATTGCAGGATTTCAATCATTATTTCCCACCCCTATGATTCGGCAGTAATTACCATGCTCAATAATGGCTGCACTTACACCGATCGTATTAGTAAACAAACAAACGATCAAACTGTTTTAGAGTACTACGTTCAACGCTATGGTCATTCATCTAAACAAGAATGGAACGATCGGATCTGTGATGGCAAAATCAGATTGAACGGTACATCCACCACCCCAGAAACAGTCATCAAATCGGGTCAAATCCTAACCTACGATCGTCCCCCTTGGGAAGAAATAGACGTTCCACTGACCTTTGAAACTTGCTATGAAGACCCGGATTTGCTCGTCATTGTGAAGCCTTCGGGATTGCCTGTGTTACCCGGTGGCGGGTTTTTAGAAAACACATTACTGCGATTATTGGCGCGATCGTACAAAGAAAATCCACCGATTCCGATTCATCGTCTTGGGCGCGGAACTTCAGGATTAATGATTCTGGCTCGAACACCGTTAGCAAAGACACAATTGACCAAACAAATGACCGATCGGCAAATTAAAAAAGTCTACCTAGCATTGGTAAGCGGTGTTGTTGAGGACGATCGGATTGAAATTCATCAACCCATTGGAAAAGTTGCGCATCCAGTATTGGGCTATTTGTTTTCTGCAAGCTCGGACGGATTGGTTTCGGAAAGTCATTTAGAAGTACTAGAGCGCCGCGCTGATTCAACGTTGTGTGCGATCGAAATATTTACAGGACGACCACACCAAATCAGAATTCATACGGCGGCAATTGGTCATCCTTTAGTCGGCGATCCACTGTACGCGATCGGGGGAATTGCTAAACTCGACCCGCCCAAATCGCCGTCCGTCAGAGGAACTTTAAATGGCGGATTGAACCAAGAAGATATTGTAGTGCCGGGGGATTGTGGCTATCATTTGCACGCGCATCGGTTGAGCTTTTGCCATCCCCGATCGGGGCAACCCATGAACTTCACCGCAATCCCCAGCAACCCATTAATCAATCTCCAGACCGCTATAATTGCCAACCAAGACAGACTGATCGTAACTAGCAACCCC
>JAYUEW010000242.1:0-11644 GCA_043739045.1 Synechococcales cyanobacterium | reverse complement strand
CTCATGCCGAACCTCACTCCGCTCCTCCCACTCCAAATACTCCTCAGGAGAAAGCAACAAAACTCGATTCGCCACCATAACCATCACCCTCAATAAAACTTTACCCCTAGTCTAATCCCTACACTTAATTCCAAAAATACCGATCGGCTAAAAAAATACCACAATCTCAAATAAGACTTAAAAGAAGTCTTGAGGTAAGACTTGAAAATCTAATCTTGAGATCAAAATCAACCCTTCTTATGGACATGGACTTCTCACCCAACCTTTCTTTCCTATATGAGACTTAAATTAAATCCCATATTAAGACTCACTTAGGATATTGAAGCAATGAAAACCCTCAAAACAATCTACAACCAAGCCTCCATTGCCCTAACCCTACAGAAACAGGCAGCTATTGAACCATTCAAATTAAAATCGGTACTAGCTTATATCCCCCGGTTAAAACGCGGGGGTTTTACGCACTTTTCGATAACTTAATTGCACTATCAACACTATCAATCAGGGCCATTAGTGTAAGTGACTTCTAAGGTTTGTAAAGCAGTGTAAAATTGAGCACTATACAGTCCGTTCATGGAGTCTAAAGGGATGTCCTTTACCATTGATTCAGCCCGCAATATTTTTCCCGAAACGCTGTCTGCGGATGTAGTGCCAGCCACGATCGTCCGATTTAACAAACTGGAGGGCGAAGACAAATTGGCGTTGATCTGGTTCGCCTATCTGGAAATGGGAGAGACGCTCTCAATTGCGATCCCCGACCCGGTGAATATGCAATTTGCTAGCAGCACACTCAGCCAAATCAAGCTGATGAGTTTTAGTGAGCAGTCGCAATTAATGCGAGATCTGGCCAGTCGGACCGATCGACCTATCTGCCGCATTTATGCCACCTGGTCCGTGAATATCAAGCTCGGCTTTTGGTACCAAATGGGTAAGTGGATGGAAGAAGGGATTGTTACCCCGATTCCTCAGAGCTACAAACTTTCAGCCAACACCTCGGCTGTCCTACAAGCAATTCGGGTTGTTGCCGATCCGGGTCAACAAATTATGATTCTCCGCAGTGCCGTGGTGGATATGGGGTTTGACCCAGCGCAGTTAGGTACCTACAGCTCGGTAGCAGAACCATTAGCGCCACCCGAAGATAAGGCAGATCGCACCCCAGTTACGGCCATTCCTGGGATGGAAAACCCAGTGATTCTAGAGTACATGGACAACCTGAACGCCAATGATTTTGATGCTCTGGTAAAACTCTTTGCCTCTGATGGTGCCCTGCAACCGCCCTTCCAGCGTCCGATCGTTGGACATGATGCCCTGCTTCGCTTTTTCCGAGAGGATTGCCAGAACTTAAAGTTGTTGCCTGAACGGGGTATTGTGGAACCTGTCGAAGATGGCTATACCCAGATTAAGGTTACGGGCAAGGTTCAAACCCCTTGGTTTGGTAAGGATGTGGGCATGAATGTTGCATGGCGCTTCCTCCTCAATCCAGAGAGCAAGATTTTCTTTGTTGCCATTGACTTACTCGCGTCGGCTAAGGAATTGCTGAATCTGGCTCCTTAAGTTCACTTCTTGCTCATAATCTTACCGGGCAAGAAGTAAACTTTTGCTGAACCTGAGGACAATCAACCACCGCACCGCAAATCACAGAGTGGTGGGCTTGGTAACGAGCCATTGGGTGATTGGAGACAGCGGTTTCCAGCCGAGAAAGTTGCCGATCGGCTCAGCCCGTTGGATTTGAATGCGAGTTAAGCTACCGCCGTAGAGTTGTTGTAATTGAAATAGTTTCATTTCAGTTTCTAAGGTCACACCATTAATGACTAGTCGTCCACCATCATTGAGTGCATCCCAACAGGTCTCAAATACGCCCGATCGTGTAACGCCACCACCCACAAAAATACTGTCGGGCCGCTGAAGATTTTGCAATGCTTCTGGGGCGCGTCCGGCGATGATTTTAAGGTTTGGGACTCCCAGGTTTTTCGCGTTGTGAGTGATGTTGGCTAGGCGATCGGGATGGGATTCAATGGCGATCGCTTGGTTTCTGGGATGGCTACGCAGCCATTCAATGCCGATGGATCCACTACCTGCACCGACATCCCAAAGAAGCTGACCG
Organism: Synechococcales cyanobacterium; assembly: GCA_043739045.1. GTDB lineage: Bacteria > Cyanobacteriota > Cyanobacteriia > Leptolyngbyales > Leptolyngbyaceae > JAAFJU01. The sequence goes on along the minus strand of JAYUEW010000242.1, from coordinate 9,543 downwards.
GGAAATGGCGAAAGGGCAGTAAGGGTTAAGGTGCGGATTTCTTGTTTGGTGATCTGGCCGTCGTGTTGATACTCTGTGTCGGGAATTGAGAATTGAGAATGGGGAATTGAGAATGGGGAATTGTGGGTTTGAATGGCGATCGTGTTTAGGGCGGCGATCGGTTGGGTAAATTTTTGGTGGGCGATCGTGTGCAATTGGTTTTCTTTCGGACCGCCGAGATGTTCAAGAACTGTTACGTTTGCATCGCCATAACCCCATTCAGTCAGGCGATCGCAGACTATATTCGGCGTATGTTGATCGCTGCTGAGGACAAGGAGTTTGGCGTTTGGGTAGAGGGCGGCGCGGAGAAATGTCGGATCTCGACCACAAAGGCTGAGGGTTTCCACTTCTGTGCTGGACCAGCCGAGGCGAGATCGGGCCAGAGTGAAGGCGGAAAGATCTGGGATTATCTGCATTTCTGGCAGGGGAATCGATCGGAGTAACGTGGTGGCGATGCCGTGACAGAGAGGATCGCCGCTGGCGAGAATGCAAACAGGTTGGCCGCGATGGATGAGGAGTTCATTGATGGAGCCTTGAATAGGTGAACTCCAGAGAAGCCGTTTGCAGGTGATAGTTGGGGGAAGAAATTTTAGGTGCCGATCGCCGCCGATGATTAAATGGGCTGCCACAATTGCATGATGGGCTATTTCACTGAGGGAATCAAATCCATCGTCGCCAATTCCAACGATCGTGAGCCAGGGGTTTGGGTCTGTTGTTTTTTCGGGCATTGCGATCGGGTTTTTCTGGGATTACGCGCTCTATGGTACGCTTTTGAGGCTGAAAATGTGGGAAAGTCCGGTGAGATTCCGGGGCTGTGCCGCAACTGTAATGTTGAGATTTGATTCAAATTTTCGACCAGTCAGAACACCAATTTTTAGCATTATTTCTATGGTTTACCATTTCCTGCGACGCACAGGAACGGAGCAAATGTGGCTGTTAAATTGACTGCTGGATTGATTGATAAAAGTACTGATAAAAGTATTGTTGAATTGGCGAGTTGTCCAGGATTGTTTTGTCCAACGATCGCAATCGATGGCATCTTAACTAGAATTCGGACTCCTGGTGGAATCGTATCTTGTGCTCAATTGGCCACACTCGCGAGGGTAATGGAACGATCGGGGTGTTTGCAATTATTAATTACAAATCGGGCGAATATCCAATTACGATCGGTTGAAAATTTAACCGAATTTGATTTAAAGGATTTACAAGATGTAGGCCTAGCAGCCGGGAATCCTGATGTCGATCATTTACGCAATGTGATGACTAGTCCGATGGCGGGGCTTGAATTGGGCGCATTTGATATAGTCCCGGCGCTGCGAGAGATTGAACAATATATCTGTGAAACTCCAAAACTTGCCGCATTGAGTGCAAAATTTAGTATTGGAATTGACGGCGGGGAAAGGGTTTCCGTTCGCGATCGGGCCAATGATATTTGGTTGGTGGCGGAGAATGGCGGATACCGTTTAGTTCTAAATTTAGGGCAGGAATGGCGATCGGAGATTGTACATAATGATCCGGTGGAGTTGGTGCGGGCAGTGGCCGATCGGTATTTGCAATATGCCGATCAAGTTGTGAATAAATCGGTTAAACATCGTCGAAGTCGTAAGCCGAGATTAAGAGATGTGATTGAATGGATTGGTAAAGAACGTTTTTTAGATGGATTGGTAGATTGCACAATCTCGGAGGATACCGCAAGCCATGTCCCTACATTGGGTAAACGGGGTGAGGCAGAGTTATTACATTTACAAGAAGATCCGCATCGGATTGGATTGGAGATTGTTTGTGCATTGGGAAAACTGACTATTGCACAAATCAATGGTTTGATTGCAGTTTTAGAAGGGTTTGATTTGGGTGAAATTCGCCTGACCCCTTGGCAAACCTTCATTATTCCGAATGTGCTGCGATCGTCCCTGAAATCAATCAAACTAGCATTATCTGCAATCCCTTTAAACCCAAATTCCAATCATCCAGCGCGGGGAGTCATCGCTTGTAGTGGAAAATCAGGATGTGCTTCAGCCGCAACCCATGCCCAAGAACATGCGCAACGATTGATTGCACAACTCGCGAAGTATCCCGATCGTTCATTTCCCAGCATTCACATTAGTGGTTGTGAAAAGCTTTGTGCCCAGCCCAGAGGACGTGACCCCGATCGCGATATTGTTTTGATAGGGCGCGAAGTCAATGGGACCGAGCGCTACAGCATCGAGCCATATGGATTGCAATACGGTCTACTGTGTCCTGATGACGCGATCGCTCAAATCATCACAAGTCTCACCGCAAAAAACAACTAACAATCACTTCAATCATTAATTCTCAAATCCTCATTCTTAATTCTCACATGCTTGATTATATTCGCGATGGCGCAGCAATTTATGACAAATCATTCGCAATGATTCGCGCCGAAGCCGATCTTTCTGACGTACCCATTGATTTGGAAAAACTTGTAGTGCGGCTCATCCATTCCTGCGGGATTACCGATATTGTCAAAGATATTCAAGCCTCACCCAATGCTGGGACAATAGGTCGTCATGCCCTAGCCAAGGGTGCGCCGATATTGTGTGATGCCCATATGGTGGCGAATGGTGTGACCCGCAGTCGATTAAGTGCAACCAATCCAGTGATTTGTACATTGCGCGATGAACGAACACCAGAACTGGCCAAACAATTGGGCAACACCCGATCGGCGGCGGCAATGGAATTATGGCTACCTGATTTAGCGGGGGCAGTGGTGGCGATCGGCAATGCTCCGACAGCGTTGTTTCACCTGCTTGAGATGCTCGATAATGGCGCACCAAAACCCGCATTAATTTTAGGGTTTCCTGTAGGCTTTGTTGGAGCCGCAGAATCAAAGGCAGAATTGGCCGCCAATAGTCGAGGAGTTCCATTTGTGACATTACATGGTCGTAAAGGTGGAAGTGCCATTGCAGCGGCGGCAGTGAATGCTTTAGCACAGGAAAAGGAGTAACAACATGACCACTTCACTCGGAAAACTCTATGGGATTGGGCTTGGTCCTGGCGACCCGGAACTATTAACGTTAAAAGCCTATCGAATTTTACGATCGGTGCCTATTGTCGTGTATCCCATGTCGCCGGATGGTCGATGTATTTCTCGATCGATCGTAGCTGAATATCTACAACCTCACCAAATCGAAATGCCGATGGTATTGCCCTTTAAGCCAGGAGAATCTTCCCAACCGGGCTATCAATTGATGGCCGATAAAATGGCGATCCATTTGGCTCAAGGTCAAGATATTGCCGTGCTGTGCGAAGGCGATCCATTCTTTTTTGGTACGTTCATGTATCTGTACAATCGATTGAACGATCGGTTTCCCACCGAAATGATTCCCGGTGTGTCGTCAGTGATGGCGAGTGCAAATATGTTGGGTGCGCCATTAACCTATCGCAATGATGTCTTTATGGCCTTATCGGGGACGTTGGATGCGGAGATTTTGAGAAGTCGATTGTTGATGGCGGATGCGGCGGTATTGATGAAATTAGGGCGAAATTTTGTCAAAGTGTATGGTGTATTAGAGAGTTTGAACTTGCTCGATCGTGCCCTGTATATTGAACGTGCCACAATGAAAGAACAGCGGATTATTCCTATTCGTGAAGTGGATTCTACTCAGGTCCCATATTTTGCGATGATTGTAATCCCAAGTGAATGGAAATGGCAGGACGGCTAAATGACAATAGCAGTAATTATACTCAGTCAACAGGGCGTGACGATTGCCAAACAAATTAAATCTGGATTGCCTGACGTAATCATTTATGGATTAGTCGATCGTGTTGTAACTAGTGATGTAGATCATAGTTATCAAAACTTTGGTGACGTGATTCAAACGTTATTTCGATCGGGATTTACGATTGTTGGTGTTTGTGCTGCGGGAATCATCATTCGTAGTGTGGCTGAACTCTTAAATGATAAATGGCAAGAGCCGCCTGTGCTAGCGGTTGCAGAGGATGGGAGTGCGGTTGTTCCGTTGCTGGGTGGCCTAAAGGGTGCGAATACGATCGCCCGACAGATTGCGGATTTATTTGACACTGAAGCCGCAATTACCACCAGCGGCGATATTCGGTTTCGCACAGCATTATTAGCGCCACCACCCGGCTATAGTCTCGCCAATCCTGAACATGCCAAAACCTTTCTGTCTAATTTGCTAGCCGGACAAACCGTTAAACTCGATGGTGATGCGCCTTGGTTAATTCAAAGTAAATTACCGTTTTCTGATACTGCTACTGAATTGACGATCCAAATCACAAGTTCAGCCGGGAATCCCAGCGATCGCACCCTTGTCTATCATCCACCCGAATCCAACCCGTCGGGCAAACTATTTGTAATTGGAACGGGGCCAGGAGCCGATCGCTGGATGTCGCCGGAAGTGAAACAAGTATTAAAACAATCAACCGATTGGGTGGGATATACCACCTATTTGAATTTGGTTGAACCAATGCGTACCCATCAAATTCGCCATGACTCAGACAATCGCGTTGAACTCGATCGGGCAGCCCAAGCCTTAGACTTAGCAGCAACGGGGCGAAATGTGGTGATTGTTTCTTCTGGAGATCCAGGTATTTTTGCAATGGCGGCGGCAGTTTTTGAAGCGATCGAGACGATTGATAAACCAGAATGGAGAACCATCGATTTACAAATTTGTCCCGGCATTTCCGCAATGCAAGCCGCCGCCGCCCGAATTGGTGCACCCTTGGGCCATGACTTCTGTGCAATATCATTGTCTGATATTCTGAAACCTTGGTCAGTGATTGAACAACGATTGACCGCAGCGGCTCAAGCTGATTTTGTCATGGCGTTTTACAATCCTATTTCCACCCAAAGACGTTGGCAACTCGATCGCACCAAAGACCTATTACTACAATTCCGATCGGCAACCACGCCTGTAATCCTTGCCCGGAATGTTGGGCGATCGGGTGAATTGATTCGGGTGACAACCCTCGGTAAATTGAATGCAAATGATGCCGATATGCGGACCATGATTATTGTTGGTTCAAGTCAAACTCGAACACTAGAACGATCGGGCTATGATTTGCCTTGGGTTTATACGCCAAGACGTTATCAAACTGAATAATACTAAGGCGATTCCCAAGAATAAGCCTATCTATTAATCCAAACTCTCACCAAGCTCCATCGGCTTCCGAACCTCCGTCGGCAAAACGCTATAGAAACTAGCAACAATAGCCACCGCCATCCACCACAAAATGTTCACCTGAGGCCGATACCAAACCGTATCCACCACGCCCTGCCCCAACAGCCCAACCATTGCCCCGATCGCCCCCATCAACCAAAACCCTTGAGGATTTGTCGCATTTCGTAAGCGCTGCAATTGCAAACCGCCTTGAGTAAATGTCACCAGCAACATCCAAAGAAAACACGTTAATCCAACCAATCCCGTTTCCACTGAAATTTCCAATAAAACAGAATACGCACTCAAGGCCGTAAATTTTGTTCGAGCATAGAGCGGATAAACTTTATTAAAGGCATCATTCCCAGGACCAATGCCCAACACCGGACGCGCTTTAATCATTTCAATCACTGATTGCCAAACATTCAAACGGAAATTATTACTACTATCACCGCGCCCGATAAACATACTCAACACTCGATTACGAATCGGCGGAACAAACGCCACACCCACCACAATCACAGAAATCAATCCACCCAAAATAGAAGGTAACACCCATTTCTTACGATATAAATTCATCCAATATCCCAACAGCAGCGCGATCGTCCCAAACATCAACACCAACCCAATCCATCCACCCCGACTATAAGTAAATGCAACACAGGCTAAATTAGTCGCAAACATCACCACCGCCAACGCCTTGCGATACATCCCCACCCAAGAAAAAATCGCCATCAAACTATAAGCCACCGCAGGCATCAAATAACTGGATAAAAGATTGGGATTGCCGAGAAAACTATAGGCACGAGTAAAATTTCCCATCTCTGAATCCGGATCCGACCAAGTTGCCAACGCCGGGGCACCAAAGATCCATTGACGAATCCCATAACAACTGACTAAAAGCGCCGTGTGTAGATAAATCGCAATCAACGCACTCCGCCATTTCTCCAAACGCAGTACCCGCGCCATCACCACAAAAATCAATAAATACAGCGTCAACTTCCCCAATCCCTCAAGTGCAGCCATACGGACCGGAGACAATCCAGTTGCAATCGCGCTAATGCCCCAATAGACCATCACTGTCAAATGAATCGGGGTAAATCCCCAGCCTGCTTTTTCTCTAGTCTCGGCCAAGGTCAGCAACACCCAAAAACCAATGCAACCTACCAACAACACACTAATCAACGTTGTGGGAATGTAGGGAGCCGCCGCAAACAAAATGCCCAATAGACCCAACGCAATCCCGTCGCCCCATTGCAACAACACACTCCCCGATCGCCAACCCTGAAGCGCCCCAATAACCTGCGATACGTAGCTAGCCGATCGCCATTGAGAGAGCGGTAAGGTCTGGAGCGTAATTTGCTGCCACAGACGATCGAGTTGCGAGGGCGACGAAGTGTTCATAGGGATGCGGTAATAAATCCTCCATGAATTATCCATGAAAAAGGGACGATCGCTTTACGCAACATCATCCCCTTAGAACACTCACAATTAATTCAGTGTAACCATTGGATTCAAAACTGGATTTAAAACTTATGCAGTTTCTAGTTCCGTACTGCCCTTACGACCCCGACGAGTCATCAGGTTAAAGAGTTGGATTCCGATCGCTTTAATCAAGTTTCCTTCAAGCTCTTGGAACATTTTCATGTTGTGACCAAATGCATCGTTCGCCTCTTCTACGATCGCATCACCTTTTTCATCGGAGATATCTAAGCCATCCAAAGTGCCGCGATACATGACTTTGAATTGTTTTTCATCAGAAATCTTCGCGAACTCATAGAAACTGGTGCCTTCGCCATCATTCAAGTTCATGGCATTGACGGCAATTTTTTTCAGGATTTGGCCGCCCGAAAGATCGCCAATGTAGCGGGTATAAAGATGAGCAATCATCAGCTCGGGATCGTCTTTTGCCACCCGATTAATCTCAGCAACATAGTCCTGAGTCGCAACGGAAGGCTTAATATCCGTCTTCCAGTTGGGTCCATAATAAAACTCCAGATCGCTCTCTAGAGAGACTTTACGATCGAGTTCAGGAAAATACATTTTTCCCATAACTGGATGATCCTTGAGCTGATGCATCGCGTCTTCCATGGCGGAATAAACAAAGTACAGATTCGCAACCAGCTTACGATAGGACTGTTTTTCTACGGTTCCGCGCAAGAAACAAGCGATAAATCCAGTATTTTCGGCCATCGTGTGGGCTTTTTTAGTGCCTTCGCGAAGTTTTAATGCTAAGTTACTCATTATTTTTGGGGTCCAGACGCTTATGTTAAGAGGTTTGCCTCACGATCGGTCTCAGCCGACCCTAAAAGTGCAGCCGAAGAGACTCAGTGCAAACAACAGATGAGCCGATCGCTTGCAAAATTCGCTTCATATCAATTTATGCCGACATGGACCATGAATTTATTACAAATTCTTAATTACGTTACTTCTGTTACATTTATTCAAGTTTTAATCCGAAATGAATCATTGCCTCTCCCGAACACTGGCAAAATGATAATTCCTTCATTTCCAATCACTTTCGCAGGTCCTAGGATATGTCCTAATGGGATTGAACAATGATTGAGACATTGAAAAAACTGGCCTTCACACGATCGCGGTCTCCATTTCTAATCCTCCTGAGGGAAGACTTAGAAAAGAACAAGACAATTAACGGATTGACTTATTTGGGGAATGGGTGTCGGATTATGAAGAAAATTTTGATTGTGGATGACGACACGACTTTACGGGTTGCCTTGGAGCGATACTTGCTGAAGCGTGGGTTTATTGTGCAGACGGCAGCTTCGGGAGTCGGAGCATTGAAGATATTTCAAAAGGATCCCGCTGACTTAATTGTCTCTGATATCTTGATGCCTGAAATGGACGGCTTTGAATTTTGTCGGCAGATTCGGATGAGCCGATCGGGCCAGCTTGTCCCCCTTATTTTCTTGTCTAGCCGATCGGAAGTCGAGGACCGGGTCCAAGCGCATTCGAGTGGGGCAGATGATTATTTGATTAAGCCCTTTGAAGCCCGCGAACTCTTGGCCAAAATTGATGGACAACTCGAACGCAGTCGGCGAACCAATGCAGAAATTGTTCGACTCCTACAACAGGCAACTGTCTTACCCGTTGCGGCCCCATCACCTGCGCCGCTGCCCCTAACGCCCGCTGAAGAAAAGGTATTCTGGGAGGTGATTCAAGGCCATACCAATAAGCAAATTGGGGAACATCTGTTTGTCAGCCCCCGCACAGTCCAAACCCACCTCAGCAGCATTCTCAACAAATTGCAGCTCGAAAACCGATCGCAGTTGGTCCGTTATGCATTTGAACAAGGCTATCAGCCACCCTCACATCAGCCCTCTACGGAGGTTTGACCCGGCTGTTCGTTAACTGAGCTTATGAGCTTAGTCGCCTGCAATTATTTTGGGGACCTTGAAAAAGTTTTCATCCCGATCGGGGGCGCTGTTCATTAAGCCTTCACGGTTATCGTAGACTTTCATTTCATCAACGCGAGTAACATTACTGACATCGATCGCCCGAGTCGTAGGTTCAACATTGCTTACGTCTAGTTCATTCAGTTGCTCGATATATTCCAAAATGCCGTTGAGTTGTCCAGCGAACTGTTCTTCTTCATCAGGCGTAAGGGCGAGACGGGCAAGATTTGCGACTTTATGGACTTCGGCGCGATCGAGAGACATAAATAGTTTGGAGTAGAAGAACGAGTTGTAACTTTGCGCAATATCAATCTATATGCGCCCCAACACATTACCGCAAACAATATGGTGTCAGCAAGAAACTGCGGCCAAAGCGATTCTAAACAGGTTTGGCTTAAACAGAACTGACGTGAAAAGACAAAAGGCGCGATCGGAATGCTTTCCAATCAACGCCTGTCGTGATTCTGATTTCTAGAATTAACAAACAATCCAGAAGGTAATTCCTAAGGATCGATCGTCCGTTTGCCGCTGAACTTCAGAGTAGAAGGATTAGGATTGGATCCAATGTTACGGGGAACATGGTTCACCATTTCACGACCTTCATTCACCTTTTCGGGGAACACGCCATCAGCAGGATGCAAGTACTGAATTTCACCACTTGGGTAAATCCGGTAAACTTTATAATCCGTGATTTTGAACTTTACCTTGAGTTGAGTGCCCAACGCCAAGCATTGTTCTTTGCGTGCAAGATACAAAAGGTTTTCGCCTTCATTCATCGTTGCAGAGCCGCCCGTGGGCATTTCAAATACGTCGGCTTTTTTACCAGACCACGTAATTGCATACTTTTCTTCGATTTCTGCTTTAGTCAGCAGACCGCCAGTACTGCCCGGAAATAAGGGCGCTTTTCCTGTGAGGGTTTCCGACATGCGTTTCGCTCTCTCAAAGAACATTTA
>JAYUEW010000241.1:0-16186 GCA_043739045.1 Synechococcales cyanobacterium | reverse complement strand
GCACAACGAAAAATAGGGGTACGATCGCCCCATTCCATAGATTGAATACATTTCTTATTTGCATAGAACTTATCCAATAACTTCGCATCGTGAATGGATTTGTTATCGGGCAATGCAAACAAACTTTGTAACATTCCGGTCAAATCACGAGCCGTACTTGTATCGATATAAGCGACCACCGGAACTTTGAAATGTTCACTCGCCTCTAAAAGATTCAATACACAACGCACATAAGTTGCTTGGGTTTCCTGGTCAAATGCCTCTGCAAAAGTAGCCACTAGTGAACCATCAAAAAATGCCAGCGCATCTTCCATGCCTTCATGATCTTCAAAGTAATCAATAATTCTTTGTGTTTCCATCTCAAAACGGCGCATATTTACCTTACGATCGGCCAACTCACCGCCCAACCGATCGACTTTAAGATCCTGCGGAGTCATGATGTAAGATTCAATGTCTTTAAAATATTGCCCCGCTTCAGTATGCAAATTTTCAAACCAGCCAATCTGCACCAGCGCCACTGGAATAGATAAATCCTTTCCCGGATAAATTTGCGACCCATCCACAGCAAAGGTTGAAACTCCTGAAAGCTGCTTTCTTACCCAAGCATTACTCTGCTCCCGCGTCTCCCACTTCAAACCACAAGCCAAAATCCAACTTTTAAACTCATCCAACAATTCTAGGGGAATAGCTCCACAACCCGGTTTAGCCGCCAGCCGCGTCTGAAGTTCATCCGTCGAGAGTGTAATGGCTTCGGACAGTGCGTTTTGATAGATTTCAATCAATCTAAACGTCTCTTCGTCAAACCGAGAAAATTCCGATCGACGTGCATTGAGCTGACTTAGGATTTGGCTGGGCTTAAGCGGCATTGCGATCGGGGTAAACAGAGGTTAAATTAACGATAGCTCTCTCAGGCCGATAGTTCAAGTGTTTTGGTAGTTCATTTGTTTTTACCAGGGTTTTGCTTTACGTTGTGGGACCGATCGGGGTATAAACTAACGTTAATGTTTTAATAATTTGTTCTACTCATTCAGGAGTGATTATCTATGAGCGACGATCAAAATATATTACCCACACCATTAGTTTGTAGTGTTTGCGGGGTTCAGATTATAAAGGCGATCGGGCGAGATGTGGTAATTTTTGCAACGGGCGCTAAATCTACGCGAGAGGTTTTGGCGCAACGGGTATGTCAACATGTCAAAGACCGACCGGGCTGTATTAATCGATCTCAATAATGGTAAGGATTGAGCAATGAGTTTGCTAGATAGGGCGATCGCCCAAGCGCAGGAAGTTATCCTATCCCAACAAACCCAGGATGGCTACTGGTGGGCGACACTGGAATCAAATGTGACAATGACAGCGGAAGCTATTTTGTTGCATAAGCTGTATGGCACTGATGTCGATCGTCCTATGGAAAAAGCATTAAATTATTTACATAATCACCAATGTGAAAATGGAAGTTGGGAACTTTATAAAGGGGATGGCGGAAATCTTAGTGTTTCAATAGAAGCTTATATGGGATTACGATTGCTGGGAGTAGCGATCGATCAACCTTGCTTAGTGAATGCTCGGGAGTTTATTTTGTCTCGCGGGGGCATCACTAAAGCTCGAATTTTTACTAAGTTTCATCTAGCTGTAATTGGGTGCTATGACTGGCGGGGATTGCCATCGATCCCGCCGTGGATTATGGTGCTGCCGAATCAGATTTCGCCGTTTACTATTTATGAATTGTCGAGTTGGGCGCGGGGCAGTACGGTGCCTTTAATGGTAGTGTTCGATCGTAAACCTGTGTGGTTGACGGAGCCTAAGATTACCCTCCATGAATTGTATGTGGACGGGGACGATCGGGGACGGTATGAATTGCCGAAAAAAGGAGACTGGACGGACGGGTTTATTGGGTTAGATTTTGCATTTAAGATTGCGGAAGAGTTGAATTTAGTTCCATTCCGAACCGAAGGATTAGCGGCGGCTGAACAGTGGATTTTAGACCGTCAGGAAGCAACGGGCGATTGGGCGGGAATCATTCCAGCGATGTTGAATTCATTGCTGGCGATGAAAGCATTAAAGTATGATGTGAATAATTCAGTTGTGTCTCGTGGTATTGCCGCTCTCGATCGCTTTAGTGTTGAGACGGACGATGAGTATTGGATTCAGCCATGTGTTTCCCCTGTATGGGATACAGCATTGGTAATGCGATCGCTTTCTGAATCGGGTTTGAGTTCCAATCATCCAGCCTTAATGCGGGGCGCGGATTGGTTGGTGAAAATGCAGATTCTTGATTATGGTGATTGGGCGGTAAAAAATAAGAAAGGCGCACCGGGAGCTTGGGCATTTGAATTTGACAATCGCTTTTATCCGGACGTAGATGATACGGCGGTGGTAGTGATGGCATTGGCGCAAGTTGAGTCGTCAGATGAGGTATTGAAAGGGCAAGCGATCGATCGGGCAGTGCGGTGGATTGAAACAATGCAATGTCGCGATGGGGGTTGGGCTGCGTTTGATTTGGATAATGATCAAGATTGGTTGAATGATTTGCCCTATGGTGATTTGCGAGCGATGATTGACCCGAATACTGCGGATGTGACGGCAAGGGTTTTGGAAATGGTTGGGGGTTTGAGATTAGGTTCTGCATTGTCAATAGATCAGATTGAGAAAGCGATCGCATATTTGCTTGGACAACAAGAACCGGAAGGCTGTTGGTTTGGGCGCTGGGGAGTTAATTATATTTATGGTACTTGTGGCGTATTGACGGCGTTTGATTCGCTGGGGTTGATTCAGACGTTTAAATTATCAATGGGTCGGGCGGTTGAATGGTTGGTGAATTGTCAGAATGTTGATGGAGGTTGGGGCGAGACTTGTGGGAGCTATGCCGATCGGTCTCTTATGGGAATAGGTGATAGTACTCCGTCGCAAACGGCTTGGGGGTTGATGGGGTTAATGGCGGGGGCTGCGGCTATGGTTGATTTTTCATGGCGCGATCGGGTGAATGAGGCGATGGCGCGATCGGTTTCGTATTTGATTACCACGCAGGATGTGAATGGTGAATGGTCGGAGGAATGGCATACGGGGACGGGGTTTCCGCAGCATTTTTATTTGAAATATAATTTGTATTGTCAACATTTTCCATTGACGGCATTGGGGCGATATCGATCGTATTTGAAATCGTATTTGAAATAGGTATTATGGTTTTTGATTACGGATTTTGGTAGTGTTCCGCTAGGGATCATCATTCAGGGGGAGTATTGGCGGTATCAATCAATTTATTAAAAGTTGCTGAAGCCGATTATTAGATTGACCATAACTCACGATTGCCACATCTAAATCATGGTGTTCATAGCGTTGAAACGATCGCTGCATTGCATCAAAAATCCAATCGATCGAATTCCCAAAAACACCACCACCCAACAAAGTCAGGAATACCCGATGATTGCCTGTTACCTGAGCATTCACAATTGCAGTACAAATCGTTGCCTCGTAGGATGCCTCTAAAATCAAACGCGCAAACGGTTCCCAAAGATTTGAATCATGGGAAGAATAACCCACAGGCAAAGCAGAACAATAGGTTTGAGTCACAAGGTGGGCACTCTGGGCGATCGTAACCTGAGTATTCCATTGCACTCCAATGCGTAACAGTTGGCGCAGATGATCGAGATCGAATTCATTCATCGATCGTAGCCGAGTTTGAAGTTCGACTAATCCAGCCTTCGTCGCTAATGCATAACCATTCTGCATTTTCCAGAGGCGATTTTGGACATTGTTTAAACGTTTTCCAATATCTGCCAAGCAATCAATTTGGTTATCTACCGATTGTCCAATCTGTCCATTACAAAGCGCAAAATAGTTTCGATAAATGGTTCCGGCACCCGCTGCAATCGCGCAAGCTGGACCTTGGGTTCGATCGTTTTCGTAAATCCCAACTCCTGCTTCTGGCGTAATATTCGGGGAAACCATTTCCAATAAATTAAACTGCGACGCAACTTGAAATAATGCCCCAGCGTTCGACAATTCAGTATGAAGACTTTGGACATCGCCCACAACTTCACGAACAGTCAGCTTCCCTTTTTTGAATTCACCAGACTGAACCCAATCTCGTAACTCTCCTAATGATGGTGTTTCTAATTTTCCACAGGAAAAACTTACGCCATTTATGCGAGATATTAAACGATCGCCTTCCAACAAAAAATTATCCCGAACCTGATGTGACGAGATTTCTCGGAATCCGGTTAAGCCTTCAAACCAGTTGATACTCATATGACCTAAAACCAATTCTCCTAAACACAAGCCTCAGAAATATCACGATCGCTACATTTTTTGATCATTTTGTATCCGTCACGCGCCAACTCAATTTCAAATTAATCCAAAAATTCCACAGCATCACAAGCGCGATCGCCAATAACTTTGCCCCGATCGCCGGAACACCAGCAACCTTGCTCATCAACCCGACCAAAGTTCCTTGCAATACAATTCCAACCAAACAAAGTACATTGAACTTCAGGAATCGCCTCACCATCGATCGGCGGCCCGGTTGCTGAATAGAGCGATCACCAAACGTCCACCGATCGTTCCAAATAAAATTATTCAATACCGCCACCTCGGCTGACAATATCGTCGCTGTCACCGCTGCCAACCCCAACCCATTGGAAAGCATCCAAAATACTCCCAAATCAACAAAGACACCACTAAACCCGACTGCGCCAAACTTTAAAAAGCGACCGATCGGGAACTGTTCTTGAAACTTCTCCAAACGACCATCAGAACGTAATCGTACCAAATGCTGCAAATACTCCACATACTGCCGCCAAGTCACCTTACTCTCGCCGTCTTGTCGCTCTTGGAACACATACCCTACTTCCGAAATGTGTTCAATCTCACCGCGACCCAAAATCTCTAACAGAATTTTATAGCCCTGCGGATTCAAGATTTGATTAGTCACAGACGATCGGCGCACCATAAAATAGCCACTCATGGGATCACTCACCCGACCCACGACCTGGGGAGCAATCATCAATCCCAGAATCTGCGCACCTCGTGAGGTCATCCGGCGAAACACACTCCATTCGCTAATTCCTCCGCCCACCACATGCCGACTTGCCACCGCCAAGTCACTCCCCGACACCAATTCCCCCAAAAGCTTTTCCAATACTTCCGGCGGATGCTGAAGATCTCCATCAATTACGCCCAAAAAGCGCCCCCGACTCGCCTGCCATCCACGAATTACCGCCGTAGATAATCCCCGTTCTGTCGTCCGTCGCATCACCCGCAAGTTTGGATATTCACCCAAGAGCGATCGGGCTATCTCCCAAGTCTGATCCGGACTATCATCATCCACAATAATTAATTCGTAGTCATTCGGACAAATTCGATCGAGTAATCCCGTCAGTTTCTCGACCAACAGCACCACATTGCCCACCTCATTATACGTCGGCACAACCAATGACAACAGCACCGTATCAACTTGCTCGACAGAGGGAATTTGCAACACACCAAAAGGTACAGCCAACAGGTCAAGAGTTAATGTAGGCACCGGAAACTCCTCAGAATAGCGATCGTAGAAAGATTTAGACAGTAAAGCAATTTATTGTAATCAAAAAGGATTACTTTATCCCCAGATTAAACTAATTCCATACAAATACAATGGAATACCGAAAACAATATTAAATGGAAATGTAACAGCTAAGGCCGTCGAAATATATAAGCTTGGATTTGCCTCCGGAACCGTCATCCGCATGGCCGCCGGAACCGCAATATAAGACGCACTTGCACACAATACTGCGAACAATAAGGCATCGCCCTTAGACATATGAATAAAATAGGCAATAGATGTTCCAATTCCCGCATTCAAAACTGGAATCAAAATGGCAAATGCAATGAGAAAAATCCCCGTCTTTTGTAAATCCTTAATCCGTTTCGCCGCAATCAATCCCATATCCAACAAAAAGAACATCAACGCACCATAAAACATATCACCAATAAATGGCTTTACTTTTTCATAGCCATGTTCACCACTCAACATCCCAATGGCAATACTACCAAACAGCAAAAAGACCGATCCATTCAAAAATGATTCCTTCAGCACTTCGCCCCATTCAATTTTCTCACCCTCACCCCGCTCAGCCCCAAATACCTGCACCAACACCAATCCCACAATAATCGCCGGAGACTCCATCAAGGCCAACGCCGCCACCATGTAGCCGTCATACTTAATCTCAATCTGATCCAAGAGCGTACTCGCCGTAATGAACGTCACCGCACTAATAGCTCCATAGGTGGCTGCGATCGCGGCTGAGTTATAGGCATCGAGCTTAGTGCGTAGAATAAAGTAGGTGTAAATAGGCACAGCACAAGACATGAAGATAGCCGCCCCAATAGCCAACACCACCTCTTGACTAAAGCCACTATTAACTAACTCAACGCCGCCCTTGAAGCCGATCGCAATCAATAAATATAATGAAAAGAATTTAGGAATCGGCTGAGGAATCTCCAAATCCGACTTCAACAGCACCGCCAACATCCCCAGAAAAAAGAACAACACCGGAGGATTGAAAAAATTCGATGCCACCAAACTCAAATCCATACCCAGCCCCAAGTACTTCACAAAACAACATGATCGAACCGTCGTTAAGTCTGACATGCATCGGTGCCATGCGATCGGATTTGCGACCAAACTCTTGCTATAATAAAGCTTATGAGTGCAGTTCACACTCATTTGGGGCTGTAGCTCAGATGGATAGAGCGACCGCCTCCTAAGCGGTAGGCCGTGGGTTCAACTCCCGCCAGTCCCGCTCATAGCAAGGGTTCATTATTCTCTTTGATATTTAGGCCGGGGGAGTAGAGTTCTCTTATCCCGAAATAAAATCAAAGAGAATAATCGTTTAAAAGTCTTCAACGATGATGTCTCTAGATGAGGCGGCGTAATGTTTCCATATGGTTTCGGCTGAATTTCCGACTAGTGTTGCAATGTCGGTTACTTCAGTTCCCTTTTTTAATGAAAGGGTTATGAATGTATGTCTTGTATGTTTTGGCGATAGGTATTGGTCAATTAATCCTTTGCTTTTTAGATTTGCAAGTATGGGCACCCAGTGACGACTTCGGAAATGGTGCGGGTCGATCGGGTTGTCAGTGTGCGAGGGAAAGACCCAACGGGTTGAGATGCCGCGCTGTTGGTCTAGGATTTCTCGGATTTTTGGGGTGATGGGGAATTTGCGGGTTTCTCCGGTTTTGGTGGGTGTGGGGATTTTGAAGTGGGTTGCGACGGCTTGATAGAAATGAATCTGCTGACTCAACACCCCATTCCATTCCAAACCCCTGGCTTGTTCATGACGGCATCCTGTTCTGAAGCAGAAGTTTATGAATGGATAATGCTCGGGAGACCTCAAACGAAAGGATTCTAGGATGATGTCTCGCTCTGCACTGGTGAATGCTTGGCGCTGTGGCTTGCTGGTTTTGGGGAAGTGGCGTTTATAGCGAGAGAAGGGATTGTTTTCTAGTCTTTCGGTGCGGATTGCCCAGTCATAGCAGGCGATGAAGCCTTCCATGGTGCGGCGGTTGGATTCGTTTGAGTATTGGGCTTCGAGCCAGTTCACTACGTCTTTGGCGGTGGTGCAGTAGGTGGGGATTTTGGCGATTACTTTGGCTTTGGCTCCATAGGTTTTGGCGATCGTGTTTGGGTTGAGGTGGGTGGATTTGTAGTCGGTAAAACTAACCCATAGAGCGGATAGCTCTTTTGGGATATTGGTAGGGAATCTCATGGTTTAAAGGATGGGGGCTATTTAACTGAAATTAGGTCGTCACAGCAGAAGTAGCGATCGCCCCACCCACCACAAGACAATCATATAAATTCCGCAATACATTCTCCATAGAAGCTTGCGGCACATGAATCAACGCCGCATTTGCAAATACACCATCAAAATATTGATTCGGTAAATTCAAATTTAGAAAGTTCTGTTGCCAAACCTCACAGCCCGTTATCTGTTTTGCCATTTCCACAAACGCCGGAGTGGCATCCAGTCCGATCGCCTCATATCCCAATGTTTTAAACACCATCAAATCTCGCCCAGGCCCACAGCCAAAATCCAGAATACGTCCCGGATTCTTTGGCATTGCAGCAATCAACGCATTGCGATTTTGAGACACATCATGGTTCCAAGTCCCAATCCGAAAATCTTCTGCTACAGCTTGGTATTCTGCGATCGTTATTTGTTCAAGAGATTGCATAGGGCGATCGGTCCAAATATGTATTGATAATCAGTTCACTATTTAGCAACCTTATTCAACAATGGAAATCCCATTGCTTCACGTTTTTTAAGATGCGCCGTAGCCACTTGTTTAGATAGATTTCGAGCACGACCAATATAGCGCGTTCGTTCTGTAACTGAAATTACGCCTCGGGCATCTAATAAATTAAACGTATGGGAGCATTTCAGCACATAGCCAAAGGCCGGAAGGACTAATTCACGCTCCATCAATCGCAGCGCCTCTTTTTCATACAAGTCAAATAGATTAAACAACAATGCTGAATCTGAGGCTTCAAAGTTGTAAGCACATTCTTCAATCTCACCTTGCAAATGAACATCGCCATACGTCAATGCATCATTCCATCGAATATCAAAGATTGAATCCACACTTTGCAAATACATCGTCAGCCGTTCCAGACCATAGGTAATCTCCACAGATACAGGTTTACAATCAATGCCGCCACACTGCTGAAAATAAGTGAACTGCGTCACCTCCATACCATCGAGCCAAACTTCCCAACCCACGCCCCAAGCGCCCACAGCCGCATCTTCCCAATTGTCTTCCACAAACCGAATGTCATGATCCTCCGGTTGAATGCCCAAGGCCCGCAGTGAATCTAGGTAAGTTTCTTGAATATTTTCAGGCGACGGCTTAATTAAGACCTGATATTGATAGTAGTGCTGGGTGCGGTTTGGGTTCTCACCATAGCGACCGTCTCCCGGACGACGACAAGGCTCAGGATAAGCAACAGACCAAGGTTCAGGACCGATCGCCCGCAAAAATGTGTGGGGACTCTTGGTACCTGCGCCCTTTTCGGTATCGTAAGGCTGAACAATCAGACAACCCCGATCGCTCCAAAATTGATTCAATGTGGCAATGACGGACTGAAAATTCACCGAAAAGCTCCCGAAGCATTACTAAAAATCTGTGTTTTCTTCTGCGTTTTCTATTGTGCGGTATGGCGGTGATGAATTAGCCTAAGTTATCAAAATTTGGTTGAGTGTAAACCTTGATAATTCTTAGATTATTTGTCTGAGACAAAAAGAGGTCAGTAATGAGCTAAAATCTTTGCAACTTGTTCTACGTCAACTGTCCATCGTTTTTGATGGTACTTGAGTTATTTTTTGATTCAGGGAACTACATCAACATTCGATCGTCAGAGCCATCTGAGCAGTCACCCAAGCCTAACGTCATTCATTCAACATCTGAGAAGCATTTTATGAACTCCCTATTTATCCACTCTTGGCGATGGGTCATTTTAAGCAGTGTGCTCCTAACAGGTTATTTATCGACTCCAGCTCAAGCGACCGAAACACCAAAAGACGGACCTCAGGCGAATTCAGCTACCATGCTGGACGCGATCGCGAATCTTGAACCCGGTCAATCGATCGATGCTGCTACCGATTCCACTGCAATTGAGGCCGTTACATCTGTATCTCAGCTCTCGGATGTTAAGCCAACAGATTGGGCATTTCAAGCTCTCCAGTCCCTAGTTGAGCGCTATGGTTGCATCGCGGGCTACCCAGATAAAACCTTTCGGGGAAATCGGGCCATCACCCGCTATGAGTTTGCAGCAGGTTTGAATTCCTGTATGGATCGAATCAACGATTTGATTTCCTCTACAGCTGACACGGTTAAAAAAGAAGATCTAGAAAGTTTACGAAAACTTCAAGAACAATTTTCCGCTGAACTCTCCGCGTTGCGCGGTCGGGTTGACAATCTCGAAACCAGAACGGCAACCCTAGAAAAACAACAATTCTCCACGACGACTAAGCTCAGCGGTCAGGTGATTCTCGGATTGCAAGGGCGCTCTAGGAATAATGCCGCATTTTTCCCGACGAATGGTCCGGCAACGACTCCTGATCCGGGTACTAATATTGCCTTCGGCTACAGCTCCAATCTTAGTTTGACCACCGCGTTTAGTCCGACTAGCCTTTTGCTTGTTGGGTTGCAAGCTGGAAATTTGACCACTGCGCCTTCGCTTAACAGTGATGTGCGGTTGTCCTATGAAAGCAACACGGGCAACAGTCTACTCATCAGTGACTTAACCTATCGCCAAATGTTGGGCCGCAACATTGCTGTCATTGTCGGGACAGCAGGATTGAATTCTATTAATGTCTTCCGAGGGGCAAATCGGGTGGAAAGTGCGGGTTCTGGTCCGATTTCATCCCTTGCACAACGCAATCCGATCGTCGGTATCGGGGCTGGAAGTGCGGGAGCTGGTTTTGATTGGCAAATTATGCCGCGTATTAGTTTGCAAGGAGTCTATTCAGCGGGCAATGCAAATTCTCCAACTTCCGGGGCTGGATTATTCAATGGTCCTTATAGTATTGGCGCACAGCTTACTTTCGCGCCGACGCAATCGATCGACTTAGCATTGCAATACATTAATGCCTATGGTCCAACGGGAGACTTGGGTACTGGACTTGGGGATTCTCAAGTGGTGGTGAATAGTCCGATTAATACAAATGCCGTTGGCCTATCGGCATCCTGGCGAGTGAACCCCCGGATAATACTGGGCGGATGGACCGGGTTGACTCGATCGACGATTCCTGGTGTTTCTGGCGGTGTTGATACATTCAACTGGATGACCTATGTGAACTTGCCCGATTTTGGTGGCAAGGGCAACTTAGCAGGTCTCTATCTTGGCCAGCCACCACGCATTACTTCTAGTGATTTGCCTTCGGGACAAAATCTACCCGATTTATTGCGAGGTGGTCTTGGGTTGCCGGGTGGCCAAGAGAAAGCTACGACGCACATTGAAGCGTTTTATCGGATGCGAGTAAGCGACAATATTTCCATTACTCCCGGCGTGATGGTTATCGTTAACCCTGCTAATTCCAATAGTGACACGATCACAGTTGGTGCAATCCGAACCACGTTTACGTTCTAGCGTTTCTTCTAGCAACTCAATTTTATTGCGTTACGCTGTTGTACTACTCATTTTTAGGAATAGAACTGATATGAAATTCTGGACTTTTGGAATGGCTGCGTTCACGTTGCTTTTGGCAAGTGCAATCGCTCCCGCTGCTCAAGCGCAAGTTAAGATTACGGGTGGTAATGGCACGATCGTTAATGGCAACATTTTTGTGCCGACGACGGGACGGTTTATTAGTCCGGCGGGTTCGCCCGATCGCGGGACTGTTGAAAAGAGCTTAGTCTATGGAGATAAGGCTGCCTTTGAAGGCGTTTTGATCAAAACGGAGTTGGGCAATCTTCCAACCAATCTCTTATTTCGGGCTAATTTAGTTCCGACTTTTAACACGACTGCGGGTCAGGCTCCGATCGTTGGAACTAAGGGCGAGGTGAATGGATTAGTTTCATTTAAAGCGCTCACCAAAAATGGTCGTCCTGCTTTTTATAACAATATTCCAACTAAGCTCAATGTTGAACTGACTAAGGTGCCCTCTCCTAGTAATTCTATTCTCACCACGGAATGGAATGCGTTTGATTACCGCCTTACTGAAATTGGGGTAGGTTCAACACCATCCAACACAACAGTCGTGACCCGTGAAACAAATGTGCGGCTCTTGCAATATCAAAATAGTGGAGGTAAACCAGTCGATCGGACGGTGTTGGGGAATAGTATTCCGGCTAGTGCCTATGATGTGAAACGGGATGGCATCAGATATAGCGGTGACATTAAGTTTGACATTAATTCTGGAATCTTTGGTGATGGCACGATTAGTAGTGCCAGACTTGTGGAGGTCTTGAGCAATCCCACAACTAATCCCACAAACAATTCACCGAATCTACAAACCAATCCGAATCCGAATCCCAGAACCGAAACTCCGAGTACAATGCCGATCGTGATTGGAGTGCTGCCTGTTGTTATCACCACACCTAGAGGTGGAAATACGACTTGGTATACGATTCCTGTGACGGTTTATTCGCCGATGTTGAAAAAGGATGTAAAAATTATTGTTCGCGGTAAAAAGGTGAAGGTAAAGAATGAGGATTCTGACGATCGCAAGCCCAAGGATCAGAAATCTAAAGATCAGAAATCCAAAGATCAAGACTCCGAAAGAGTGACTCTTGACCCAGAACAGGTGGTCTATGTCGATAATACGACGCAAAAAACCTACGTTACCGTTGGTCTACCGAGTCGAGTCTTCCCAGATTTCATGGGGCTTGAAGAAGTTGACCTGAAGAAAGACTAGGTCTTAAATCCTCGTCTAGTTCTCACACAGACATCCGGCCCGATCGCGCTCTAAACCAGTACGATCGGGCTTTTTTATCAACTTCAACGTCCTGCATTTCGTTTTAATTGTTGTAACTCTTCCTCGGTTTCCCACAACGCAAACTTCTTCTCTAACGGATCGCTCGGCGTTTTTATCGTCGGATTCATATTTAGCCAAGAATTTGTGGCTGAACTACTAGATCGGGCAGTGGCGCGCTCTGATCGGGCTTCTTCGAGTTTGACCTGTAGTTCTTGACGGCGGTGTTGAATTTGAAGGGCTAATTTTTCTGCTTGGGGAATCCGATCGCGCAGGAGTTCCATTTGGCCCCACACTTGATTTCCCTCACGTAAAAGCTCCGATTCGTGAGCCTCGGCCAATGTTACGAGATCATTGCGACCCGCTTTTCTAGCCTTTTCAATCCGGATATGCCAGCGTTTGATTTCTTGTCCGGTCTCTCGGATTTTGGATTCCACAGTCTGCAATCGAGATTTTAAATCCGATAACAGCCGATCGGACTCGCGTTGCTGTTCTGCCAGTTTTTCATCAAGAGCTTGCAGTTCTAAGTGAGGATTATTTTTTAGAAATTCATCAATCTGCGTTTCTAAAAATTTACTGACATCATCAAAAAGTCCCATAACTCGCCCGCCTAATAATTCTTTCGATATTGTAAAGTAACCATTATAAAGGCGATCGTCAGTCCATGGGACAAGCCAAAGGATAGGATTATGCGGTAGGGGTATGATTTTTTAGAGCGAGGATGAAATGAGCGGAAACTGGCAAGATTGGGTATTTACGGTGGGATATGTTTCGATATTGGGATTTGTGATTTTTATGGTGTTGAGACCGGGCAAAAATGAATAGCCTATGGAATCCATCACAATAAGTTGTATTGTTAGTCTTGAAAGTTATGATCCCGCCGCCACCAAACGCGATCGGACTTCCAAATAGACCAATAAAGCATTCACATCAGCAGGATTCACGCCCCCAATTCGCATGGCTTGGCCAATGGTAAGGGGCTGAACTTTTGCGAGTTTTTCCCGAGCTTCTTTGGACAGGGTTTCGATCGCATGATAATTTAAATCGGCAGACAATTTACGATGTTCTTGTTTAGCCGTTTGAGCAATTTGGTGGGTTTGCCGTTGAATGTATCCTGCATATTTAATATCAATTTCTGCACCTTCACGTTCAGCCCGATCGAGGTTCATATCACCCAATTCAAATTGTTCTAAATGAGTGTAGTGAAATCCTGGTCTTTTGAGCAATTCGGCCAATGTTACTGACCCATGAATAGCTTGCTGCATTTGAGTTACAACGGCTTTCCCGATTTCATCATGTTCTTTAACACGCTGAGTATTGAGCCGCATTTTTTCCTTCGCGATATTGGCCATTTTAGTTTGGAATAAGTCCCAACGCCTGTCGTCAATTAAACCAATTTCGCGGCCCAGGGGGGTGAGTCGTTGATCGGCATTATCTGAACGTAAAATCAATCGATATTCCGATCGTGACGTGAGCATTCTGTAGGGTTCGCGCAAATCTTTAGTACAAAGATCATCAATCAATGTTCCGAGATAACTACTTTCGCGGGTAAGGATAAACTCTTCTCCGCCTTTTGCTAATTTAGCCGCATTAATTCCCGCAACCAACCCCTGCGCCGCCGCTTCTTCATAGCCTGTGGTTCCATTAATTTGCCCTGCACAAAACAATCCCGAAATCTTTTTAGTCATCAAAGTCGGGAAGCATTGAGTTGCGGGTAAATAATCATATTCCACAGCGTAGGCTGGCCGCAGCATTACGCTCTTTTCCAACCCCGGCAGCGTGCGCAACATTGCTAATTGCAATCGCTCGGGCAATCCTGTGGAGAAGCCTTGAACATAGATTTCAGGGGTTTCTCGACCTTCGGGTTCTAGGAAAATTTGATGACTTTCTTTATCTGCAAAGCGAACAATTTTGTCTTCAATGCTCGGACAATAGCGGGGTCCTTTTGAATCGACCCAGCCGCCATATACGGGTGATAAATGTAAATTGTCTTTAATGATTTGGTGAGTTGCGAGTGTTGTTCGGGTCAAATAACAGGGTAATTGCTCGCGTGGTGTCCAAGCGTCTGGATCAAAGCTAAACCATCGGACTTCTTCATCTCCAGGCTGTTCTTCCAATACTGTAAAGTCGATCGATCGTTTGTCCACGCGTGCAGGAGTTCCAGTTTTCAATCGCCCGGTTTCAAAACCCAAACGGTTTAAGGTATCCGTCAATCCGATCGCGGCAAACTCCCCAGCCCGTCCTGCTTCCATCGACCGATCGCCGACCCAAATCCGCCCACCGAGAAATGTCCCCGTTGTCAAAATTACGGCTTTACAAGCAAATCCAACCCCAAAATAAGTCTCAACTCCAATCACTTCTTCATTATCATTCAAAACTAAATCCGTGACCATTCCCTCACGAATGAACAGATTCTCTTGATTCTCCACGACTTGACGCATGGTCATCGCATATTCGCGTTTGTCAGATTGTGCGCGCAATGCCCAAACAGCAGGACCACGGGATGCATTTAAAATTCGTTTTTGCAGATAAGTTCGATCGCTAACCCGCCCCATTTCTCCGCCGATCGCATCGACTTCATGCACCAATTGAGATTTTGCTGGACCACCGATCGCAGGATTGCAAGGCTGCCAAGCAATTTTATCCAAATTAAGGGTGAGCAGCATTGTCCGACATCCCAGGCGCGCACTCGCTAAAGCCGCCTCACAACCCGCATGGCCGCCCCCGACGACCACGACATCAAATTCATCCAAAAATTCTACTGCGCCGCTCATGCCTAATCCCCAGTTCAGCCGAAAACAATTTATTGCCGATCGTATTAATCATTCTAGCATTTTCACTGACTTCAGACTCTGGATTAAGCCTAGATTGCATAAGCTCTTTTAACTCTACGTTAAGTTTGTGTATAGTTTGAATTCTACCTCGCTATTTCCTCAAAATTATTGATTATTTCCTGGAGTTAATGATGCTTTTTCATAATTGTGTAATAGTAAGCTTACTAAGTATTGGGGCAGTAGTAGCCAGTGCATTGCCGGGAGTGACACGCCCTGCCACGATCGATGTTGAAGCAAATCTACGATCGGGACCGTCAATAAATTTCTCTCGAATTGATGGTTTACCCGTTGGGACATCCATTGAAGTCTTGAAGATTGTTAATTCTCAAGAGCGCTATCGTGGGTATTGGTACTATGTTAAAACCAGAGGACAATTTCAGACGGAAGGCTGGGTGAGTGATTCTTTGGTCCGGTTTAATGCGAGTAACCAGGTCTATGGAACATTAGCAGGGGATTCGGATGATGTGATTAATCTCCGATCGGCTCCCCGTCGTGGTAGTAAAGTTTTGCATACGGGTACGAAGGGCGATTTAGTCATGGTAGGGCAATCTAAACGCAGTGAAGACGGCTATCCTTGGTATTACGTGATATTCCCGAATCAGGCTTCTGGTTGGGTTCGTGGGGATTTGATTTCTGTGTGGCCGAAAGGTTGCATCATTACTTGTCCAGCTAATTGAACGGGCACTGGTTCCGTAGCCTGGGAATCTGAAAAGCTGTGCAGAATATAGCCTGGAGGGGTTATCTGTAGGATAACAGTTCATTCGATTTTATATCTTTTATGGATCTCATTTCGCACGATTGCCCCTGTTGTGGGAATCAGGATATTCAAGCTCATACAACTTATGAAACGAAAAATCATGGGTCTCGCCAGATTTATCACTGCCGTTCGTGCGGGAACTATTT
>JAYUEW010000240.1:0-7164 GCA_043739045.1 Synechococcales cyanobacterium | reverse complement strand
TTATCGGTTAGACTGCTGGAATAGGCCATAGGACTGGTGGATATGAGGGTTTTGCGCTGCTTTTAGGATACCCTAGAATGTCAAATAGGTTCTATAAAGAAACATTCTGAATATCATCCCGATTTGGGCGAATACCCCGACACTTTCCGCATAACACTCTAATTTGGGCAGATACCCAGACAGATTCCGTGTATCTCGTTTATGTTTGATAGTTTATCCTGATTTGATAGGACAACACAAATTGTTTTCCCTGGAAAATAGTAGATTGTTATGAACGATCGCACTGCCGATCGAACCTTCATAAGCGATCGATGAATTGTGTGTCGCAGAATTGAGTTT
Organism: Synechococcales cyanobacterium; assembly: GCA_043739045.1. Lineage (GTDB taxonomy): Bacteria > Cyanobacteriota > Cyanobacteriia > Leptolyngbyales > Leptolyngbyaceae > JAAFJU01. The sequence goes on along the minus strand of JAYUEW010000240.1, from coordinate 6,825 downwards.
AAAGAATGGGTGAGATGGCTAATGAGAAGAGGAGTAAGCTCGATTTCGCACTCAGCCAAACTTGGTTGCGATCGCCCTCGGCATACTTACCCCCTACAACTCAACGGTAGAGGTTAAAGACGGATGACAAACCACCTGTAGGCGATCGCGCCCCTGCTGTTTTGCCAGGTAGAGCGCTTCGTCAGCTTGCTGAATCAGAGATGCAACGGTTGTCTCTGGATTGGGTATAAAACTGACGACACCCATGCTCAACGTCAAGAATTGGCTAATTTTAGAGCCGGAATGCTGGATCTGGGCTTGCCAGATTTGAGCTTGAATTTTTTGGGCAACAGTAGCAGATCCATCCAGCGAGGTGTCAGGTAAAATCACAGCAAACTCTTCACCACCGTAACGCGCAACCAAGTCGGCAGGGCGATCTGCTGCGAGTTTGATCTGCTGTGCCACTCGCTGTAAACACTCATCTCCTCCTAGGTGTCCGTAGTAGTCATTGTACTGTTTGAAAAAGTCAACATCGCAGAGAATCAGCCCCAGCGGTTGCTGTTCCTGCTGTAGCCGCAGCCATTCCTGAGCGAGGTACTCGTCAAAACGCCGTCGGTTTGCAATCTGAGTTAGCCCATCTAGGAACGATAATTGCTGAAGCTGTTGGTTGGCAGCTTCTAGCTCCACTGTTCGCTGGGCAACCCGTTCCTCTAGGGTGGCAAACAGGTTTTTTAGCTTTTCTGACATCTGAATAAATGCGTTTGACAATTGCCCGATCTCGTCCTGTCTCAGTGTTGACAACTGCACCTCAAACTTACCCTGGGTTAGCTGTTGAGTCGATTGGAGAAGTTGAGCCAGCGGTTGGGTGACTTGAGTATTGAGGGTGCGGTAGATAAATACCATCTCTACCAGTAACGCAACTCCGCCAGAGAACAGAACGAATTGTGCTGCGCTTGAAGCACTGTCCTGCATCAGAGAGTGGGGATAAACCGTCACAAAATACCAGTCGGGACCCGCCAGCCGAGTAAACGTAACGTATTCGCGATCGCGAACGTTCTCAATCACTCGCGCCCCTTTCTTAAACCCATCGGCATCATTCCTTCCGAGCCTGCCCTGCAACTCATCCGCAGGTTTAATGGATTGAATCAAAGCAAAAATCCGACTGAGATGAGCATCAGCTAAATCCTGAACCCTCAATGTTCCGTGCTTTACCGCAATTTGGGATGTAAAGTCGGGATGAGCAATCAAATTGCCATCCTGTTGCACAATCAAGTTGTAGGTTCCGGCCAAATGATCGGCGTTGGTGCGCTCAATCAAACTGTTCAATATAATATCATTGCCAATACTGGCGACATGCTGCCCGGTAGCATCGTCAATTGGCGTTACGATCGAAATAACCCAATCAGGGCTGGCTGGGTCTTGATAAGCGTCAGTCCAAGCTGTCTGCCGCTGTGGGTCATGGGCGCGGTCAGACAGGTAGAAAAACTTTTCATTATGGACATCAAAATCACCTGCGACCATCAACGGACCGGGTATCTCAGGCCAGTAAGTAACGGCAACGTTTTCAGGCGACACAATCCAAGTATTGACGAAGCGATCGCGCCATGGCGGGGCATACTGCAAGAGCAACTGTTCAAACCGCCGAATCTGACCGTAGAGTGTTGCAGTCAGAGGAACATCTCGCCCCACAAAAACAGCTGACTGCGACTCACTCTCAAACTGGTGCAAATCCCGGTATTCTTGAAAGTTGCGATGGGTGCCATCTGACCAGGCAAATAGCGGTGTTAGCGTTTCCGCAGGCTGGGTTTGAGTGGCGAGGGTGATGAAGGCTTGCTTGAGTAAGATGTGCCGATCGGCAGCAAGCTGAAAAATTGCTTCCTCACGCTTGCCTCGCTCAGTGACGTATTTCTGAAGCTGTTCCTGAGTATTAAATCGTGCCTGTCCCATGATATGACCGTAGGTCAACAGGGCAGAGATTATGAATATCCCTATCATTCTGAACAACAGTTTGATTAAAGTATTCCGAGTTAATGAAGGCTGAATCTGCATCAGGAGAGTCAATAGAGTCAATAGGCTATGAGCATTATAGCGAGGGAACATCCGCTGCACCTGAATTGCTGTCCCATTGTTCGACAATTCAATTAAGAGTCATTTCTTCTTATTAGTTTCCTAAGTAGGAATATAAGAAGATCAATCTCTAGTTATTCTCTCTTGAGCCTCTTTTGAAACAGATGCATAACTTAATTGATGTTAACTTGCAATAAGGTGCTAGGCTGAAAGAATAGCTGCTTTGAATTCTCAATACGTCATGAATATTTCTCATCAGGTGTCAACATTTACTGTCAAAAATAATGTCAAAAAGCTTGGCTTACTCGCCATGACTCCGATCGCCTTATTAATTCATGCATTGGTGCTATGGATTCCAATGAATACAGGGGCAAAAAAAGAGAGTGAACCTGAAAAAAAAGAAGAAATTCAAGCGATCGGGGACATGCCGCTGCCTATTGCGTCTCCAACAGCCACTCCATCAATAGCTTTGACTCCTGTTTCATCTCCCGCCCTAACTACTTCAAAATCTTCAACGAGTCCAGTTATTGTTGAAAGAATTGTTGAGAAAGTGATTCAAACTCCATCGCAACCTAAGCCCTCAGAATCTCCCGTTAAAACCCCGGCTCCCACCCCAACCGTTCCACCCACTCCAGCCCCCACCGAAGCTCTTACACCAGAAAAAATAATAAATAAATTGCTGACTGGAATTCCTTGTCCAGGTGAATCAAGATGTAGTCAAGTTTCTGCACCACAGGATAAAATACTGGTTACTTTAGCGAAGCAGTTTGGAAACCAACATCAAGAAATCCATGATAATGCTTCACCGAAAGATGCTGGCGATCGATCTACGGAAAGTCAGGTTGTAGGCTATCGAATTAAAGACAATAAAACAAACAAATTTCTTTATTTCATACTTCCTCCTGTAGCAGGTAATAAAGTTAATATAATTTTCAAAGATGAAGACCAAATGATTGCTTTGGGCGGTATTCTTTAGAAAGATTATATAGCGCTAATCTTAGTGATTTCAATCTCGATCGCAACCCTAATTCCTACTTCATACTTCTCCCCGATCGGACAAGTTGCTAATAGGATCTGTCCAGATGGCAGAACCAATTCATAACAATAATCACGACCTAAAAACTGGCGATCGCGGATTATAGTTCTACTGCGATCGTCGATTTTAATCTTCACATCTTCCTGACGAATCATTAAGGTAACATGAGATTTTTTATCAGGATTCATAATGGCTCCGATCGCCTCAAATTCACCAATCTCTGTATGCCAAAATCCCGATCGAAATGTCGCTTCAATAAAATTAGCCTGCGTTACAAAATCAGCAACAAAGCGGGACGTGGGCATTTGATAAATTGATTCTGGGGTGCCAACTTGTTCTAAGTTCCCTTTATTCATCACCGCAATCCGATCGCACATCGATAGGGCCTCTTCTTGATCATGTGTCACAAAGATCGCAGACATTCCTGCTGTCTTAAGAATCGATCGGATTTCCTGCCGTAAGCGTAACCGCACTTGAATATCTAAATTACTCAACGGTTCATCCAACAAAATCATCGCAGGTTGCGGCGCTAATGCCCGTGCTAATGCAACTCGCTGTTGCTGTCCTCCCGACAATTCATGGGGATAGCGTAATTCCAAACCAGAGAGTCCTACGCGCTCGATCGACTCTTGGGTTAAGGCTTGAATCTGTACAGGTGCAAATCGTTTTCGGCTAGTTTTCTGAAGTCCAAACGCGACGTTTTGGGCGATCGTCAAATGGGGGAATAGCGCGTAGTCTTGAAACACCATGCCAATATTTCGATGTTCTGGAGCAATGGATTTATTAGATGTTGCAATAGATTCACCTGATAACTCAATCGAACCTGAATTCAAACTCTCAAATCCAGCAATCAGTCGTAGCAATGTCGTTTTTCCACATCCAGACGGACCCAAGAGACCTAGAATTTCCCCTTCTTGCAACTCTAAAGAAACCTGACTCAGAACGGGTGATGAATTACGATCGAACTGTTTAGAAATTTGACTAATTTTAAGAACGATCGTTGGGTCAGACATGAGAAGATAACACTAGTTGAATCTATGTGTCATTATTATAAATCCTATGGTTCGCAAACTAACAAATGCCGCTCCACAAGTTTCATCTAGATCATTCTCGATTTGGACGATCGCAACTATTTCATTAGCATTGTTAATGATGTTGCCGCTAGTTTCAGTCTTAACTAGTATTTTTTCAGATACGCGATCGGTTTGGCAACATTTGATTACAACAGTATTAGGGGAATATATTCTTAATTCTCTGATTCTGATGGTGGGTGTGGGTGCAGGCGTTGCGATCGTCGGAACAACTTGTGCTTGGCTCATGACGATGTGCCAATTTCGAGGCCGATCGCTATTTCAGTGGGCGTTGTTGCTCCCGTTGGCGGCTCCAGCCTATATTTTGGCTTACACTTATACAGATTTATTAGAATATTACGGTCCAGTACAATCTATATTGCGGCAATGGTTTGGCTGGAAGAATGCTCAAGACTACTGGTTCCCTAATGTTCGATCGATGCCGGGAGCGATCACAATGTTTGTTTTAGTTCTGTATCCTTATGTTTACTTACTCGCCCGATCGGCGTTTTCAAATCAATCATCAATTACATTAGAAGCCAGTCGCAGTCTAGGTTGTACACCCTGGCAGGGATTTCTAAAAGTCGCCTTACCCATGGCGAGACCTGCTATTGTGGCTGGATTGTCACTCGCATTAATGGAAACATTGAATGACTATGGAACTGTTGAATTCTTCGCCGTACCAACGTTCACGGTAGGCATTTTTCGCACTTGGCTCGGTCAGGGTGAACGCGCTGCTGCGATGCAACTTGCCTTACTGCTATTGAGTTTCATCGCTGTACTGGTGATTATTGAGCGCCAATCACGTCATCGCCAACGTTTTTACCAAACTAACCAAACGACTGAAACCAAACGATATGTGCTTCGTAATTGGCATCAATGGGCTGCGATCGGAATTTGTACGGTTCCAATTGTTCTAGGATTTGGTATTCCAGTTAGTGTTTTGGCATTTCTGATTAAAGGCGATCGATCGACGACCAGCACGAGTGGCCCCAGTGGTGATGGGGACTATGGCGCGGTAACGTCAGGCGAGTTCTTGGCAAATGCCCCGGATCCGTTTTGGGGCTATGCAATTCATAGTTTTACCTTGGCCACTACTGCCGCCACGATCGCAGTCATCATGGCCATTATTCTCGCCTATGGTCAACGGCTACAACCCTCGAAACTCAAGGGCTGGGCTATTCAAGGGGCCACTCTTGGCTATGCGATCCCTGGTGCTGTAATTGCGATCGGGGCGATGGTCCCACTGGGTAACTTTGATAATGCATTAGATAGTTGGATGCGATCGCAATTCAACAGTTCAACGGGATTGCTGCTTAGCGGAACTATTTTTGCATTAGTATTTGCCTATTTAGTACGATTTCTAGCGGTGGGTTATGGTGCGGTTGAATCTAGCCTTAATAGCATCAAGCCCAATCTCGACAATGCCTCTCGAAGTCTAGGTTTAAATACAGTGCAAACGCTATTTCAAATTCATTTACCCCTAATGCGCAGCGGGTTGATTAGTGCTGCAATTTTAGTATTCGTTGATGTGATGAAGGAGTTGCCCGTCACGTTGATCATGCGACCGCTTAATTACGACACCCTTGCCGTTCGCGTTTTCAATCTTGCCTCGGATGAAAGGCTTTCTGAAGCTGCACTTCCCGCTTTAACCATTGTATTAGTCGGTCTATTGCCCGTCCTGGTTCTCAGTTGGCAAATGGGCAACACCATCATCAAACGTCAGCGTTGAATTAAGAGCAGGAAGCCGATCGTTCAACAATGTCACCATTTGTTGCAAGAGATCTTGGCTTAGATTTTTCTGTTGCTCTTGATTCATGCGCGGTTCATACCAACGTTGCCGATAGATCAACTCTAATTCACTTCCCACTTCTGAAAAGTAATCCATTTGTGCGGCTTGCAATCCAACGCAGGCCCGATAAATGATCAATGCCATAATCGCAACAATCATTCCGCCCGCTGTCGTAATCAAAGCCTCTGCAATTCCTTGAGATGCTTTCGATAAGTCAACATTTCCACCGCCACCGCCCCCAATATTCAAATTAAAAAATGTCGCAATCAAACCCGTTACGGTTCCCAATAGTCCTAGCAACGGCGCGATCGCAACAATAGTTTCCAATAGTTTGTCACACTTGCGCATTTCAATGAATTCCCGATCGCCCGCCGCCACCATCGCTAATTGAAACGTCTCCGGAGTGGGTTGATTCAAACGCAATGCCGCTAAGATAAATCGACCAATGGGCAATCGTTTGGCTTGCTCTGCAATGGTCTTTGCTTCACCGAGATCATCCTGTGACACCTGCAAAATTTTAGAAACAAGCTGCTTCTCGCCCTGTATGGTATGCCACCAAAACCAAGTCCGCTCCAATGCACAGGTAATCGTCAGAACTGATAAGGCTCCGATCGGCACCATGATTGGTCCGCCTTTGCTGAGAAATTCAATAGTGCTAGACATAATCCAATTGAGATGAATATAACCTTAAAAAAATAGGATACTCGATCGGAGCATCCTACTTACTACATGAGGATTAAACTTTAAAACACAGACAGTTGAATACTACTTCCAACCTGCCCGGTCCATTACTTGAATCGCCCGTTGATTGTTCTTACCCAAAATCTCAGAGGACATCACATCTTCCTTAAACGATCCATAGCTGAGTAGAACCGGATCAA
>JAYUEW010000239.1:0-5775 GCA_043739045.1 Synechococcales cyanobacterium | reverse complement strand
AACCCGAAGTAAAAACGTTTTAAACTGAGTCACCTGCCGAGGCGTAATCCTATTCCAAGGTTGATCTGTCCACGCAATAAATCGCAAAAGATCGTCTTGATACGCTTTTCTGGTATTTACCGCAAGCGATCGCGCATCCAAAAATTCCTCAATCCTCAATCGCCGAATTTCTACCAAATCTGAAGGCTCCACCCGCTTGCCAGCAAGAGCAATGAGTTGGGGTTCGGGGACGCTTAAGATCTTTAGCATAACAAGGCTTTCAATCGGAACTCATTACATTGATAAACATTTTAGCCTGTAGCCTTAACTTTGTATGGGCCAGATAAAATGCTTTCATACCCCTAGATTTTGTTCAGAATTTAAGACGACTTTCAACCTGTCCCCAAACGTCCTATCCTTACATGTAGCCTTTTGGAAACGGGAAGGAACTCCGATCGCCACTTATGCAATTCAGTAAAATTTTGATTGCCAACCGAGGGGAAATTGCCCTACGGATAATTCGCACCTGTGAAGAGATGGGAATCGCAACGGTGGCGGTCCATTCCACAATCGATCGAAACTCGCTGCATGTCCAACTTGCGGACGAAGCCGTCTGTATTGGCGAACCTGCCAGCGCAAAAAGCTATCTGAATATTCCCAATATCATTGCAGCCGCCCTCACCCGAGGCGCAACGGCTATCCATCCCGGCTACGGGTTTTTGGCGGAAAATGCTCGATTTGCCGAAATCTGCGCTGACCACAAAATTGAATTCATCGGTCCCGCCCCTGAGTCGATTCGATCGATGGGCGACAAGGCTACAGCCAAAAAAACAATGCTCCGGGTCGGAGTGCCAACGGTTCCAGGCAGCAAAGGACTGATTTCCGGTGAAGACGAAGCGCGGGAAATTGCGGAGGCGATCGGCTATCCGGTTATGGTGAAGGCCACAGCAGGCGGCGGCGGTCGGGGGATGCGCTTTGTCCAGAATGAAACCGACCTGAGTAAAGCGCTGGCCGCCGCACAAGGGGAAGCCGAGGCAGCCTTTGGGAATGGTGGGGTTTATATTGAGAAATTTGTCCAAAATCCCCGCCACATCGAGTTCCAAATCTTGGCGGACAAACACGGCAACGTCATCCACCTGGGCGAACGCGAATGCTCTATCCAGCGTCGTCATCAAAAACTACTCGAAGAAGCCCCAAGCTCAGCCCTGACTCCTGAACTCCGGGAAAAAATGGGTCATGCAGCGGTGCTAGCGGCCAAGTCGATTAATTATGTCGGCGCGGGCACGGTGGAGTTTTTGCTAGACGATCGGGGTGATTTTTACTTCATGGAAATGAACACCCGGATCCAAGTTGAACATCCCATCACGGAGATGATTACCGGGGTCGATTTGATTGCCGAACAAATTCGGATTGCCCAAGGCGATCGGTTGATGCTGACCCAAGATCAAGTGCAATTGAATGGTCATGCGATCGAATGTCGGATTAATGCCGAGGATCCTGATTTTAATTTCCGCCCAAGTCCCGGCAGAATCAGCGGCTATCTTCCGGCCAGTGGTCCGGGAGTGCGGATGGATTCCCATGTCTATACTGATTACGAAATTCCGCCTTACTATGATTCCCTGATTGGCAAACTGATTGTGTGGGGCCGCGATCGGGATTCGGCCATTCGGCGAATGAAGCGAGCGCTACGGGAATGTGCGGTGACGGGATTGCCTACAACAATTGGTTTTCATCAAAAAATTCTGGATACACCGGAGTTTCTTCGCGGTGAAATCTATACGAATTTTGTCGATAAAGTCATGTTTAAAAAACCAAATGCGTAGGGGTGGAACATGTCTTGGCTTAATGTAGTTTCATTTGTGGGAATTTTCATACTATGTGGGGTGGCATGGCTCGGGTCTGAAAGTCGTAAGACAATGCCGTGGAAGGTTATTCTCTGGGGGATTGCGCTTCAGTTGGCGCTGGGTTTGCTGGTGTTTCGGGTTCCGGTGACACGGGAAATATTACGAATTTTAAGTACCAATATCAATGCAATTCTCGACGCGACGGAAGCGGGCGCACGATTTGTATTTGGTGATTTGTTAGTGCCCAACCCGGCGTTTGCCCCCGGTCCAGTCGGCGCTGGGCGTTGGTTGTCGCGAGCATTGACTCCGGCTTATATTCCAGTATCGGGCGATCGGCTTACTCCTGAAAATCTCAATGTGGGTTATATTCTGGCGTTTCGCGCATTGCCCTCTGTTGTCTTCTTTTCAGCCTTGATGGCGCTGTTGTATAACCTGAAATTGATTCAACCGGTTGTACAAGTTTTTGCGAAGGTTTTTTATAAACTCATGGGCTTGAGCGGTGCAGAATCCTTGAGTGGTGCGGCGAATATATTTGTAGGGATTGAATCGGCGTTAGTGGTGCGGCCTTTTTTGGCGGAGATGACCCGCAGTGAACTCTGTGCGGTGTTGACGGCTTGCTATGGAAGCATTGCTTCAACAGTCCTCGCGTTGTATGCCAACCTATTACGTCCGACCTTTCCAAATATTGTGGGTCATTTGGTTTCAGCCTCATTAATGGCAATTCCGGCTTGCTTTGTAGTATCAAAGATTTTGGTTCCGGAAACTTCGATCGCAAAAACTGCGGGTGGATTGCCAGAGGATTTGACGGAGGATGGTATGAATCCGATGGAGAGCGTGATTACGGGCGCTTGGGATGGTGTGAGGTTGGCGGTTTCGATCGCGTCCTTATTGATTGCAGTATTAGGACTAGTTGCATTAGTCAATTTATTCTTTGGGAATTTGGCAGCTCTGGGACAAAGTACTAATCCTAACTTGGTACAAATAGGCAATGTATTCCGGGTGATTACAGTTCAGAATATTTTGGGTGCGCTGTGTTTGCCTATTGTGGCGGTGACGGGAGTTTCCGATAAATGGCCGGAACTCTGGCAATCCTCGGTATTAATCGGGCGGAGATTACTTGAAACAGAGGTTCCGGCGTATTTGGAATTAGCAAAACTTTCCCAACAGGGCGTGATTGGCGATCGGGCCTTAGTGATTGTGAGCTATATTCTTTGCGGATTTGCTCATATTCCAGCCGTTGGTATCTTTGTCGGTGGGTTTGTTAGTTTGATTCCCACTCGTCGCAAGGATTTGACAGAGTTGGGCTGGAAAGCACTTTGGGCCGCTAGTCTAGCGACGGCGATGATTGGCTGTGTGGCGGGAGTATTTTTCTCGGGGGATGCAGCGATCGTCGGGAGATGAGAATTGAGACAATTGAATTGAGAATTTTGGAGGCCATATGAGAATTAGAATGCGGGCGTTGTTTGGATTTGTTTTTATATTGAGTGCAGTTGTGTTAATTGCGTTGAATGGAATATGGCAGGGAGCGATCGCACAAAATACTGTTCCACCTTCGCCACCAATTTTACCCAGTCCATCCCTTAGCACGAGTCCTGATCCTAGTGCCCCCGCGATCGGTGCGCCTATTGATCCGATTCCGGGATCTCGGACTGCTCCCCCCATCCCTACGCCATCCGTCACGCCTAGTGCATTGCCTGCACCTGTGCCATCGTTGATGCCATCGCTGATTCCAAATACTGCCCAACCCTTGCCGATCTCGGGTAAACATACTGACTCGGCCAAACGGTTTGAGATTGGATTGCTTCAGGGATATCAGGTGACACCTCTGGGAGATTCGGTATTAATTGAGTCTCCGGATGGACGATTGGCCTATACAGTGTTGTCGCAAACGGCAGGACAATTGGGATTGCTGTCGGGTTCTGTGACCTTAGACAATTTGGCACAGATTGCACGGAACGCATTGCAGCGCGGCGAAGGGTTTCAATCGGAAGCACCCCAATCTATTGTGAATGGGATTCAAATGAATTGGACGGGACAATTGACAATAGGCGGCAGAACTCAACCTGTGAATGGGATTATTATGGCGAAACCTGGAAATAATAGTGTTTTGCTATTAACAATCGCAGCCACAGAAGCGGGTACTGCTGATTTACCAGGTGCGATCGCCGCCTTGGGAGAGAGTTTGCAGGGATTGTAGACGATCGGCCTAGGTGTCTGGGCTTAAGTTAAGGATTAACTGCTGTTCTTACCCAAGTATCATCGGTTTGTCGCCTATAGTCCGTCCGATTTTGTGGATCGCCCCGTAGCTCTAAATGATCCACCGTTTGCGGATCCATTAGCAACACACAAAACTCAGGCAATACCTCTGTCTCGCTCGGCAACTCCATTTGAAATGGCGCATCCAAATCCCGAGTTGTCCCCGGATCTGCCCAAGAAAACTGTGCCCGCGCTGCCAACGATAAATCCTGCCAGGTCTGCGATCGGAGGGCTTGCAACTCTTTGTCATCCGTATGTAACGAGACCAGCATCAGCCGTCCATGCAACCGAAATTGCTCCCGAGTCTTCGGAAAATACCAACAGACCTCGGCCCAAGGTTGCTCATAAAGATCCGAAATCTTCTGACTCCGAAAATCGGTAATAAACTTTAACTGATTCGTCTCTTCCCAAAATCCCCGAAACACCACGGTCCGGTTTGCCGGGTGTCCATCAGGCCGCACGGTTGCCAGTTGCACAAATTTACAATAGGCCAACGATCGGTTTCGATACAGGGCATGGGCAATGTACGATCGCCAAGGAGCAAGAGACATAAATTTTCCTGAAGGGTTTTCGAGTAGCATGGGAACTCTATTAGTCTGCTGACTTCGCAATCAACATATTTTTATGGTTCAATTAAATTTTACTAAACTATTAAAGCATATCCATAAAATTGCTATCAAGCGTCCTTGTCGGGAATATTATTTTCAACTGAAATGCCTTCAAAAAAGGAGCGCAATTATATTAAACATTATCGGAAATTGTTTTTTAAAGATTCAAAGCCTTGCTAGAAAAGGGCTGTAAATTCGCAAAACCCTATTTCCGATTAAGTCTATTAATTCATCCTACTTACAGCGCACAAATTAAAAGATTTCTTGATATTAAATTAAAGCCAACTAAACGCAATCATATTCAAACTGGTGATGCTTTAAGTGGAAATTTAATTTGTTTTTCCAGCATTCTCATTCGATCGATTGGCTATCTCGCTGCCGATCGTGTTCCCCATTGTCAAGCAGATATTGTTTATACCTATCAAGATATAAAGTCTGGTTTTATTCCAATAGTAGTGGGAGATTCAATTTGTAATAACCAAGAGGGATTGACCTTGATGGATTTCTTGGCTTGAGTATTTGCCGCAGGACTTGAACTATTCGTAGCATTATGTTCTATTGGAAAGACACAGGTTTTATATAACGGATCAAATTAGACAATAGTGATACACGATACATTCAGATCTGATTGACTGGCCCATGTTCATTATGGTGGTGGACTTCAAGCCTTAGCAGGATGATCTGAATGTCCCAAACCAAGATTACGCAGTCCTTGTCGGTAGGCGATCGAGGTGCGATCGGCCCCAATGTGAGCTTCAGCTCGGATATCTAGCGGTAATTCTTTGGGTTGCTGTGCCTCGATCATGGCCTGATCTTCCGCAAAGACTTGGCGATTGAATTCATAGACAGGTTCTAGGGAGGCTTGCTTGTCAAAATTACGACAAATGGGGGAAAACATTCGGGTCGTGCGACTTGAAATGGGGGATGCTAAATTGAGAATGCAAAGCCGATCGTTGCCCGGAAAATGTACTGTCAATCGCGCACTAAATGGCAAAAATACTTCAAATACCCGCCGCCATTCAAATCCTTCTGGCGCAAGGTGTTCTAATCCCTTTGGGAAATTACTAATGGTACTTAAATAATCAGCA
>JAYUEW010000238.1:0-11465 GCA_043739045.1 Synechococcales cyanobacterium | reverse complement strand
ATATGGCGATTATCAAGTCAATGTTGCGATGTCGCTGGCGAAAAAACTAGGTAAAGCGCCGCGCCAGATTGCTCAAGAATTAATGGAAAAGTTGGAGTTAGGCGATCGGTTTGAAGCTCCAGAAGTCGCTGGTGCCGGGTTTATTAATCTGCGTTATACCCTGGCTTATCTTGCTGAACAATTGCAATCCATGAGCAAAAGCGATCGGACAAGCGATCGGCTTGGGATTCCCAAAATTGATAATGTACAAAAAATAATTGTTGATTTCTCTAGTCCGAATATTGCAAAAGAAATGCATGTCGGACATTTGCGATCGACCATTATCGGCGATTGTATTGCCAGAGTTTTAGAATTTCAAGGCCATGATGTCTTGCGGCTGAATCATGTGGGCGATTGGGGCACGCAGTTTGGCATGTTGATTACGTATTTGAAAGAAGTGGCTCCGGAAGCTCTGACGACGGCTAATGCGATCGATCTTGGTGATTTAGTTGCATTTTACAAAAAAGCCAAAGCCCGTTTTGATGAAGATGAAGTTTTCCAACGAGTTGCCCGTGATGAAGTGGTGAAATTGCAATCTGGTGCGGAGGATACATTGAAAGCTTGGAAATTGCTCTGTGAGCAGTCTCGCAAGGAATTCCAAATCATTTACGATTTACTAGATATCAAACTCAATGAGCGGGGCGAATCTTTTTATAATCCCTATCTTGCTAATGTCGTAACAGACTTAAAAACACTAGAATTGCTAGTGGAAGATCAAGGAGCACAATGCGTTTTCCTTGATGGATTTACGAATCGAGAAGGTCAACCATTACCGCTGATGGTCCAAAAGACAGATGGTGGATTTAACTATGCAACGACTGATTTGGCGGCAATTCGATACCGTTTAAATGAAGACAAAGCGCAACGGGTTATTTATGTCACAGATTCTGGCCAAGCCAATCATTTTGCCCAAGTTTTTCAAGTTGCACGAAAGGCAAAGTGGATTCCTGAAACGGTGGAAATCACTCATGTTCCGTTTGGTTTGGTTCAAGGCGAAGATGGTAAAAAGTTAAAAACCCGATCGGGTGATACGGTCCGATTACGAGATTTACTTGATGAATCAATTGAGAAGTTTGGTGCGATTTTAGATGCAAGATTGGCTGAAGAAGAACGATCGGAATCTGATGAGTTCAAAGCGAATGTTGCCCGAATTGTCGGATTAAGTGCTGTAAAATATGCAGATTTAAGTCAAAACCGCACTAGCAGCTATATCTTCAGCTATGATAAAATGTTAGCGGACAAAGGCAATACGGCACCCTATATGTTGTATGTTTACGCCCGAGTTCAAAGCATTAGTCGTCGGGGTGGAATTGATTTTTCTAGTCTTGATACACCAATTCAATTACAGGATGAATCAGAATTTGTATTAGCTAAACACTTATTGCAACTTGAGGACGCGATCGCAGCCGTGGGAGATGAACTATTTCCAAATCGTTTGTGTCAATATTTGTTTGAACTCAGCCAGAAATTCAATACATTCTATGATGCTTGTCCGGTATTGAAAGCGGAAGATGAAGTAACGAAAAGTTCGAGATTGATATTGTGTGACTTGACGGCGCGATCGGTGAAACTCGGACTGAATCTATTAGGAATTGAGGTTTTAGAACGAATGTAGAAAAGGGCGATCGGTTAATCCTAAAGGTTTGAGGCTCGTGGGCCGATCGAAGCTGGAGATCAAATCTATTTAAGAGTTAACTTACTATAGAAACAGCCGATCGATTGCACAGGAAAACCCTGGTAGCAATGGAGAAACTAACTCATCTCCCGGAAACAATGTACAAGCCAAGGTCAAAATTGCTTTCTCACGACGATAGACCTCGACTTGGGGCGATCGCCAATTGATGATCCAATACTCTTGGATTCCTCTAGCCGAATAAAGCTTTAGTTTTGCTTCACGATCGCGGCGTTCGTTTTCAGCTCCAGCCGATAGAACTTCAACCACTAATTCTGGTGCAATAATCAGATGCCCTGACTGATCTAATCCGTTAGTAAGGCGTTCTTGGCTAATCCATACCAGATCTGGAATCACATTGTCCGCATCCGAAAAAATCAGACCTGGACCTTGAACAGCCTCACCGAGGCCAGTTGTAACAGACCAATTTCTTAATTCAGAGGAAACATTCCCCGTCGTTTTTTGGTGTCCCCAATGGGGTGCCCTCGTCACGAATAACTCTCCGTCAATGATTTCATAGCGGTTGCTACTTTCAGGCAATAAATCTAGGTCTGCGCTCGTCCAGTGAATCCTATCGACCTTATCATTCGTAGTTTCAAGTGTTGATTGCGGCATGGTTTTTAACCCATTAGGGGCTTTCATTATATCACCGTGATTTTGTCAGGATACGGGCTTGAAATTGATGGACGATCGTAATATAAGCGTGCAAAATCTCACCCACTATTGTAAATAGTATCTGCTAATCCGATCGGGAAGTTCGGCCCCGATCCATATCGAAGCATCCCGTCTTGTAACTTCTCAACCGATCGCCCCAAGATTTTTTCTTAAACAGAATCCGCCGTTTCCACTGAAAAACTGGGTAAATCTAACTGTCCGGCCTGCCGACTTCGCATGGCCAATCGATAACTCACGCTCTGTAACTCTGCATGGAGTTTACGATTTTCCTGCTGGATTTGGGCAACTTTTTCCTTTACAGGAGCCATCCGTTCCGCAAACTTTTGACGGTAGACATTGGGTAACTCTTGCACCACTTTTTCCAACATGTCCGACCGATCGCTCATGCCCTGAATCGAGTTTTCAAGCGTCGTAATTTTGGCATCCCGATCGGCCAATTCCACCTGATAAAAATTTACTTGCTCTTCCATGCCCTGAAGCTGATTGCGAAGCGCCCGCATTTCGGTGAGATCGCGATCGGTAGAGTTTTCTGTCGTTGCCGTTTTGTTGCCTTGTTTGACCAGACGAAAGAGTTCCTGAGAAAGCTGCTGCACAAGCTGGTCACGAGTTTGGAGTTCATCCTTCAGATGGACCACTTCAGATTGTAAATGTTGAAGCGATAGAATTTCAGATTGGGACACGACGCAAGACTCCGTTGATGAGACAGTTGAACAGTTTTAAGAACACTAATTAACGCGCTGCGTCTGGTTTACGATCGCAGGTTTGGTCGTTATTGTAGTGGCGAACTGGAGAAACGCTCAGAAAAATTTTATAAATCTCCTAATTCCTAATTAATTAATTTTCCTGGACATTATTTTTTCAAATTTTCCACCCAAACCCGAGGCTCAGATGCCCGTCGAATGTCGCGCCAGATCTGAGTCGCCGCTAACGTCCCATCTGCCACCGCGATCGAGATCTGGTTCAGTCCCTTCTTTAAATCACCCAGAGCAAAAACCCTCGGATGAGACGTGCGACACATATTATCCGTAATTAAATCCTGACCATCCCGATCGAGATCAAGTCCCGCCAGATATGCGCTGAAATAGTGGGAACCCATCGCAATCAATCCCGTCTCCAACGGCACCTGAGTTCCATCGACCAACTCTACACCTTGCATCTCGTGATTGTGACCATGAAACTGCTTTAAGGGTTGCTCATACAGCGGATAGCCGTGGTCAGCTAGCTTTTTCTTCATCGCATCACTAGTCTCAAACAAACCCTGAGTGAACACCGAAACATAAGGCGTGAACCAGTTCATCACAAAAGCCGTATTAATCGCGCCTTCGCTGCCAACAAACAGGCCCGCTTTTAAATTTTCCATATCCAACCCATCGCAAATCATACAGACATGCAAGTTATAGCCCGCATAATCATAGACGTTTTGCATATTCTCTAGCTTCGGCAAATTATCAATAATACCGCTCGCTGCCACCACATACTTCGATCGGAACTCAGGATAAATGCTGTCCTGTTTCCCGACTTTCACCTTTACCTTAAAGGTTTCCCCCTCATCTTCAACATTCTCCACAAACCCCATCAAGTAATCCGCGCCCACACCCAGCGCATGATTCTGACCCTGCTTAAGCAAATCGCGCCCTGGCATATGGGGATCAACACCTACATAATTGCGCAAATCTTGCATCCAAAACGATCGGCCTCGCCCTTTCTCAATCACCAAACAAGACAACCGATAACGCTGAAGATAGATCGCCGCCGACAGTCCACCCGCGCCACCGCCCACAATAATCACGTCGTAAACATGATCTAACTTACTGTCTAAATTTTTCTTGGAAAGTTTCATGGGCGGGTCACCGTTTAGATTTACAGTCACAATCTTTAATCCTTAAGTCAAACTCGCAATGACTTCAACTTAAGGTTTTTAGTTTAACTTACTCGTAATCCTTAGGCAAGCTGGAAAGTCCTAAAATTAACGGCACCCCCGATCGTGATCAAGGATGCCGTTAGTTAGGTTGATTCAAGCAATCAACGGATTTAATGAGTGGAGCAATACTGCTTAAGCTTCAACCGCCGCAGGCACTGCTGCCACCACTTCGTCTTCTTCCTCTTCCTTCTCAACGTCTTGCTTGACAGTCAGATAGCGAATAACATCTTCACTCAACCGCATAGCACGTTCCATGATGGCAACCATAGGGCCGCCGCCTTTGTAGTTCATTTGGATGTAAACGCCTTCACGCGCCTTACCAATTTCGTAAGCGAGGCGGCGTTTGCCACGGTGTTGCGTTTCGATAATTTCAGCGCCATTTTCCTTCAACAAGGATTGATACTTTTCGATCGCCTGATCGACAGCATCATCCCCGATGTCTGGACGCAGAATGTACATCGTTTCGTAGATAAAATCTTTCACGGAATTCTTTCTCCTTATGGTCTATCTGGCTTCTTCGACTGCGCCAGAAAAACCGGGCAGGTCGTAAAAAAGCAAGGAGTAATCATCATAGCCGATCGCGAACACTTCTTTATAAATTCTTCTTGGAACATCCTGCCAACTTTTCTAGGGATTTTGCAGTTTTCCAGGTTCTTGATTTAATAACGAGTCTGTTGCTCGCTCGCTTCCGAGATCAACGGAATGTTCGTGTAGTTGCCCATCAACGCCAAAATCATCGAATAGATGGATACACCAACAACCCCGGCACTGACAACAATACTCAACAGGTTACTGAACAAAGCCATAGTCGGCCCGAGTAAATCGCCAATCAATCCCGCGACCGATACTGCAATCCCAATCATCAACGACTGCATCGTGTGGAATCGGATAAATTGCTTGATGTCATTGTTGCGAACGACGAAGAAGAATAGTCCAAAGAAAATGATCAGGTTTGCAAAAGGTCCGAGGAACCTAGTGAGTGACATCGGAATAAAGAGTAGTGGCGCTAGAACTTGGACGATCGGCACATTCGGCAAAAAGTTAGCTAGCAGTAGAATAGCTGGAATTCCCGCCATCAGAGAAATGGTGTAGGGCAATGCCGCAAAAATTCGTTCCGGAACGCTCAAGCTACTACCACGATAATTCATCTCTTTGCCCTCAATTCCCTATACAACGTATTCAAGATCTTCCCTTCAGGATACATCATGAAATTTTTATCACCCGAAATCCCATCTCACATTCAAACTGATCCGGCTGTTCCGGGGACTCCATTACAACCGATTGGCCACACCGAAGCCGTCCATTTTCCCATCGAGGTTCACCCGCTTGACTCGCCATCAAACAATGCTGGCAGATTTGTTGAATAGGAATTAACCGATCGCTCGTCGCTATGATGAGTCTTGCCATAATTGCCCCCGCGCCAACTGTTAAGGAATTCTACAGCTTGATTTTTGGCCCTAACTTCAAACTCTTAGTTGTCTACTCTACCCATTTTGCCAGCAGCTTCTTCACCATGGGGTGACTTCATACACAATTTATCAACAACGGATATTTCCCCATCTATCCGGTTTTTCGTTATGATTCTTAAACTTAGCATCCATCCACAAATTCCTCTCCCCAGATCTCCCTTCCTAGATCACGACAAGATTTAGGTAAGATCACTATCTACCGTAATCCACCCTCATTCAGAAATTGGAAGCTTCCCCGTGACCATGACTCCTAACTTTCTTGCCAAACATGACCCCACGATCGCCGCTCTCATCGGCCAAGAACTCGATCGTCAACGCGATCATCTTGAACTCATTGCTAGCGAAAACTTCACCTCTCCAGCAGTAATGGAAGCGCAAGGCTCGGTCTTGACGAACAAATATGCTGAAGGCTTGCCCACGAAGCGTTACTACGGCGGCTGTGAGTTTGTCGATCAGATTGAACAAATTGCCATCGATCGGGTCAAAGAACTGTTCGGCGCTGCTCATGCCAACGTTCAACCCCACTCCGGTGCACAGGCTAACTTTGCGGTCTTCTTAGGGTTGCTCGAACCGGGCGACACAATCATGGGAATGGATCTGTCCCACGGCGGACACTTGACCCACGGCTCCCCTGTTAATGTTTCCGGTAAATGGTTCAAGGTCGTTCAGTACGGCGTGAATAAAGAAACCGAACAGCTTGACTATGATGAAATCATGGCGATCGCGAAGGAACACAAACCGAAATTAATCATCTGTGGCTACTCGGCTTATTCACGCACCATTCACTTCGACAAATTCCGAGCGATCGCGGATGAAGTAGGCGCATACCTGATGGCTGACATTGCCCATATTGCGGGTCTCGTCGCCACAGGCCATCATCCAAACCCACTTCCCTATTGTGATGTAGTAACGACCACCACTCACAAAACCCTTCGCGGACCTCGCGGTGGCTTGATCATGACCCGAGATGTGGAACTTGGTAAGAAGTTTGATAAATGCGTCTTTCCTGGCACCCAAGGCGGACCGTTGGAGCATGTGATTGCCGGGAAAGCCGTTGCCTTTGGTGAAGCGCTGAAGCCGGAGTTCAAAACCTACTGCGGCCAGGTTATTGTTAATGCTCAAGCCATGGGCAAGCAGCTTCAGTCTCGCGGCTTTAAGCTGGTTTCCGGCGGCACGGACAATCATTTAATTTTGGTTGACTTGCAATCGATCGGAATGACGGGGAAAATTGCAGATGCTCTTGTCAGTACTGTTAATATCACCGCCAACAAAAATACCGTTCCCTTTGACCCAACGTCCCCCTTTGTGACGAGCGGCATTCGGCTAGGGGCAGCAGCAATGACCACCCGTGGCATGGGGGCGACAGAGTTTACTGAAATCGCCAACATTATTGCCGATCGGCTTCTGAATCCTGAAGATGATCAGATTGCTGCTGAGTGTTTACGTCGAGTTGCGGCCCTTTGTTCGCGATTCCCACTGTATCCTCACCTCGGTTCGCCTGTAGCTGAACCCGTTTTAGTGTAAATCTGAGCTGAAAATCCATGATCTTGCGGAGATGTGAGACGATCGCATCTCCGTTTTTTGTGTTCTAATCTTGGGAGGTCATACCTAAATATTCATGATCCTCGACAAAATTGTTCTTTTCAATCCAGGTGTCAATGCTGTCTCCTTGGTATCCTCTTTTAACCTTCTCCCTCTCGACCTCTGTGGTCCTTTTCGCCACTCCTTGGGTGAAAAAAACTGCTCTCCAGCTTGGTTACGTCGATCCTCCTAATCCCCGGAAAGTTCATCAACACCCCATGGTCCGTTTAGGCGGGGTCGCAATGTTTGCGGGGTTCGTGGCAGCGATGCTACTGGCTTGGTGCATAGGAGGCTTTGGCGGATTGAAACCTGATAAAGAACTCGAAATGTGGGGCGTAGCGGTAGGTGCAGTGGCATATTTTGCGATTGGGTTTTTGGATGACTTATTCAATCTATCGCCATTCACTCGGTTGATCGCTCAAGTGATTGTTGCGATCGGTGCTTGGCAAATGGGCGTACAGATTAACTTTCTATCCGTTCCCGGTATGACCGATTTACCCGGTGGTCTGGCGCATTTACCCGATATTTTGAGCCTTGTGTTGACGGTGGTGTGGTTAGTTGGAATTACCAATGCCATTAACTGGATTGATGGTCTGGACGGATTGGCGGCAGGCGTTTCCGGCATCGCTTCCCTAGTGATGATGATTACCTGTCTGGCGATGAATCAGCCCGCAGCGGCATTAGTGGCAGCGGCATTGGCGGGCTGTTGTTTGGGGTTCTTGCGGTATAACTTTAATCCCGCTCAGATTTTTATGGGCGATGGTGGATCCTATTTTGTTGGATTTACGCTAGCAGGGGTCGGGGTCATTGGTTTGGTAAAGGGTGTAACGACGGTGGCGGTGTTGCTGCCACTAATTTTAGCGGTGCCTATTGTCGATATGTCAGCCGTTATTCTCGATCGAGTCTGTAGTGGAAAGTCTCCATTTATTGCGGACAATCGTCATCTCCACCATCGTCTTTTGCAAGCAGGGTTATCCCATCGCCGCACTGTTTTGTTTATCTATTCATTGACGCTTTGGGTGGGATGTCTAGCTTTGGCATTTTCGGGGATGCCTAATGGCTTTGGCTATGCAGCGATCGCCTCGGTAATTTTGACGTTTGTGTCTTGGCGGGTTTGGCAAATTGCTAGGCAAGCTTGATTACTAGATAGGCTTAAGTGATTTGGGATTTAAGATGGAATTTAGGAGTGGGGCATCATGACGATCGCTGAAGTCATTAGTGTCGGGACAGAGATGCTGCTGGGGGATATTCTTAATTCCAATGCCCAGTATCTTGCGAAGGAATTGGCCAAGTTAGGCATCGCGCACTACTACCAAAGTACGGTTGGTGACAATCCTGAACGCTTAAGTCGAGCCATTACGATCGCGGCAGAACGGGCAAATTTAATTATTTTTACGGGGGGGCTAGGGCCAACGCCAGATGATTTAACGACTGAGACGATCGCCCAGACCTTCGGGGTTGAGTTGATTGAAGATGCTGCTGTGATTGAAGACATTGCCAAAAAGTTCAAGATGCGTGGTCGCCACATGACCGACAGCAATCGTAAGCAAGCCCAACGCCCCCTGGGGGCGGATATTCTGCCGAACCCGATTGGAACAGCGCCGGGAATTATCTGGGAACCGAAACCGAATGTCTTGATTTTGACGTTTCCTGGTGTGCCGACTGAAATGAAGCGAATGTGGCAGGAGACAGCAGTGCCATTGCTGCGATCGAAGGGCTGGGCCAGTGAGACTATTATTTCCCGGACGCTGCGGTTCTGGGGCGTGTCTGAGTCGTCCTTGGCTGAGCGCGTTAGTGAGTATTTAGAGCAATCCAATCCGACAGTGGCTCCCTACGCCAATAAAGGTGAAGTTAAGTTGAGGATTTCTGCAAAAGCGAAGACTGAGACTGAGGCGATCGCGTTGATTTCCCCTGTGGAAGCGCAATTGAGGGCTATGGGTGGCATCGACTGCTATGGGGCTGATGAGGATTCTATGGGGAGTGTGGTCGGTCAACTATTGCGCCATAGAGTCCAAACGTTATCCGTTGCTGAATCTTGTACAGGCGGCGGCATTGGCCAACTTTTAACCACCGCTCCCGGTAGTTCTGATTATTTTTTGGGCGGCATCATTTCCTATGATAACCGAGTCAAGATTTCTCTTTTAGGCGTAGACCCAGCGCTTTTGGAAACGGATGGAGCTGTCAGTGAGACTGTGGCTGAGCAAATGGCAGAAGGAGTGCGCGATCGGATTGGCACAGATTGGGGATTGAGCGTAACGGGCATTGCGGGACCGGGTGGCGGCACTGACATAAAGCCTGTAGGACTGGTATACGTGGGCGTTGCAGGGCCATATGGTACAACAGCACGAGCTTTTCGATTTGGCGATCGGGGTCGAGACTGGATTAGATTAGTGACCATTTGTACCGCTTTGGATCTGTTGCGCCGTCAGCTCATTCAGGGGAGCTAGGTTAGGTCTGAGGGGTAATTTAAAGGGGGAGTTGATTTTGATCCTGAGAATTTGTGTAAAACGATCGGGTTATATGTAAATATTCCGTTACAATGGGATGAGTTAAGCAAATCGATAGATTCAGGATAAAGATCTTGGCTTTACTGCGCTTGCTTGTTAACATTGGATTAAGGGTCGCCTTAAACACTCCGAAATACTTTATATCTTCGGAATATGTTTTAGGCGAAGTTAGATTCAGGCAATACTAAAGAAGAGGTCTATTCATGGATTTCATTGACACGCTGCTGGATAAACTAAAAGAACTCACCCAAAAAATAATAGATGCGTTGCTAGGCCCTGAGGTTCAGCCTGAGCATGAACTGATTCCTATTCCGGTAGATCGCTCTCGTTACTAGGGCATTCATTCACAACGTGTTCTTTGGTTGAGTTACGTATTCACAATGCGCATTTTAGTTTTACATGGCCCGAATTTAAATCTTTTAGGGAAGCGAGAACCTAAAATTTATGGTTTTCACACCCTAGAAGACATTAATCGGGCATTAGTTGTACAGGCTAACTCACTGAGCGTTGAACTCGATTGCTTTCAGTCAAACCATGAAGGTGGACTAATTGATAAAGTTCATTTGGCCGTAGGGAACCAGGATGGGATTATGATCAATCCTGGTGGATACACTCATACTAGCGTTGCCTTAAGAGATGCTTTGTCTGGAGTTGGCATTCCTGTTGTTGAAGTTCATCTCAGTAACATTCACCGCCGTGAAGAATTTCGTCACCATTCCTACATCGCTCCGATCGCAGTGGGTCAAATTAGCGGTTTTGGGCCTGACAGCTATCGTTTAGGTCTAGACGCACTAGTTAGTTATCTAAGGTCTGTTCCGTGAGGACAACGAAGAAACGCTGAATAAAATTTTGCAGCTATATTATAATAAGGTGGTTGGTGCCATTGACAGTCTGAGGAATCCCGCGCAATCATGTTAGGTAGTGAAGCTTTGTAAAGGTCTGTCCATGTCGTTTGAGTTTCTATCTCCTGAGATTATTGAGCAAATTGCTCAGAAGTATGGTTACTGGGCTGTCTTTTTCGGAATTTTACTAGAGAATTTAGGGTTACCCATTCCGGGAGAAACCGTGACGATCGTAGCTGGCTTTTTGGCAGGAAGCCATCAGTTAGAGTTCCAATGGGTTCTGTGTGATGCGGCGTTGGGTGCGGCATTGGGGGGGACGATCGGTTATTGGATTGGAGCAAAGGGCGGCTGGGCGCTGTTGAGCAACCTGGGCAAGCTGTTGCGTTTCAAAGATAGTCAGTTGGAAGACTTGCGGCAGAAGTTTGGAGAGAATGCTGGAAAAGCGGTGTTCTTTGGTCGATTCATTGCGTTGTTTCGAGTCTTCGCTAGCCCATTGGCCGGAATTTCAGGGATGCCATTTTGGTCGTTTATGGTCTTCAATGTTACAGGCGCACTGACTTGGGCGACAGTGATGGTGACCCTCTCTTACTTTGCGGGTCAGGTAGTACCGCTAGAGAAATTGATCGATTTTGCAACTGAGTTTGCTTTTGTAGCACTACTTTTAGTGGCCATTGCGATCGGTCTTCCGCTTTGGCTTGAGTCTCGTAAAAAGGAAGAAACGCTCTTACCTTCGGAAGTTGAAAAAGAAGCTGAAACCCA
>JAYUEW010000237.1:0-3009 GCA_043739045.1 Synechococcales cyanobacterium | reverse complement strand
CATGACGATCGCAGTATTTGGCAGTTTGAATATGGATTTGGTCACGCGGGTCTCTCGGTTGCCCTTACCAGGCGAGACACTGATGGGGAATGAGTTCTTCACAACTCCCGGTGGCAAAGGGGCCAATCAAGCCGTTGCAGCAGCAAAACTTGGGGTTTCAACTACATTAATTGGTCGGGTTGGTAATGATGATTGGGGCCGATCGTTGCTCACAGGATTACAAACCTATGGCGTTGAAACATCAGGCATTCAAATCGATTCGACCATTCATTCTGGGGTTGCGATCATTACCGTGGCAGAAACGGGTGAGAATCAAATCATTGGTGTATATGGTGCCAATGCCCGTTTAGATCAAAGTGATGTCGATCGGCTGATTCCTGTTTTACATGATTCCAAAGTGCTTTTGTTACAGCTTGAAGTGCCGATCGATACTGTAAAGCTTGCAGCCCAATCAGCTCAAGAAGCAGGTGTGATGGTAATTCTAGATCCTGCTCCTGTGCCGAAGACTTCTATTGTTCATTTATATCCCTATATTGATTTGCTAATTCCGAATGAAACCGAAGCCTCACAATTAGTCGGGTTTGAAGTGGATTCCGTGGAGACAGCAACACAAGCCGCATTTGTTCTTCACAATCAAGGGGCTAAAGCCGTCATTATCAAACTCGGTGCCCAAGGCGCTTTCTATTCACAAGAGTTGTATTCGGAAGAGAATGGTTCAGAAATTATGACTTCTTTTGTTCCGGCATTTGAAGTCGATGCGATCGATACGGTAGCGGCGGGAGATGCGTTTGCGGGTGGTTTGGCGGTTGCCATCGTGGAGGAATTTCCAATGATTGAAGCAGTGCGGCGGGGGTGTGCGGCGGGGGCTTTGGCGACGTTGACGATCGGGGCACAGGTGGCCATGGGCGATCGGACAGGATTTGATCAGTTTTTGCACGATCGGACCGTGATTTGAACAACCTTTGCGGTAGTCTGTAAGCTTGTGTTTATCTCCAATGTTCCCATGAGCCTGCGAATCTACGGCAACCGCCTAATTGAAACCCTACCGGGCGACGAGTTACGTCCCACTAGCTCGAAAGTGCGGATGGCTATTTTTAATATTTGGCAGGGTTCTATTGATGGGTGTCGGTGGCTGGATCTGTGCGCGGGTAGTGGCTCGATGGGAGCTGAAGCCTTGTGTCGGGGAGCAACCACGATCGTTGGTATCGAACGGGAACCGGAAGCCTGTGCTTTAGCGGCAGCCAACTGGAAACGCCTCGCTAAACCTGAACATAAGGCATTGATGATTCGTGGACATGTACTGAAAAAAATGCCGACGCTATTGTCCCAATGTGGTGGCTTACCCTTCGATCGGATTTACTTTGATCCGCCTTACAACAGTGAATTATACGAGCCGACATTGGCCGCGATCGTGGAACATGGGTTGCTTTCAGAGTATGGCGAAGTGGCCGCAGAACATGCAGTGGGAAAGACATTCGAGATTCCCGGCTTGGTGATTTGTCGTGAAAAAAAGTATGGTAAAACTGCGGTGACGTTCTTTCAGCGGGAAGTCTGATTGTGTAAAATACAATTGAGGATCTGAACTATTGGGAGCGAACGTTATGACGAAACTGTTACTTCGTCAGCTCAAATTTTGAGATGTGCCTATGCTTTTTATATTTCGATTATACGAAGAACAGAATTCGCTACAATAAACTTAGTCTTGCGATCGGAGCATCGATCATGACCGTTACTACCCAAATTAAGCCTCAAAACCTTGAAATAGATTATCCCGATGACAATGGAGAAACTTTGGCGGACAACACCAGACAATTGGCCTGGATTATCTTAATAAAAACTAATCTTGATGCTCTTTTTGCCTCCAGTCCATTGGTTTTTATTGCTGGAGATTTGCTTTGGTATCCGATCGAAGGTCAGGTCAAAAAATCTGCTGCTCCCGATGTGATGGTTGTGTTTGGGCGAAATAAAGATCACCGTCGATCCTATAAACAATGGCAAGAAGAAAATATTGGGCCACAGGTTGCATTTGAGATTGTGTCTCATTGCAATACGGCTAATGATATGGAAAAAAAGCTAATGTTCTACAATGAGCATGGAGTTGAAGAATATTATATCTATGATCCAGACAATAACAATTTCCGTGCCTGGGTTCGCAATGGCATTCACTTAGAACTCGTCGCAACTAATGAAAATTGGACGAGTCCGAGATTAGGCATTCGGTTTGATTGTTCAGCGGATGAGATGCAAATTTTCGACCCAAACGATCGCCTCTTCACCACCTATGAAGCCGAACGATCGCGATCGGAGGCAATGGCCAATAAATTACGAGAGTTAGGAATTGATCCCGCTACCTTGATCTAAATTAGATTAATTTGACAGGATTGATCTAGAAGATTCTCAGCTTAAGATCGTGCCCGTTTACGTAATACTTCGGCTAGAGTATCCATAGTTTTTGGCAAAGGTGCGATCGCCTCGATCCATTCTTCGGTGACGGGATGCAATAGTCGTAGTCGCCATGCGTGCAGCGCTTGCCCCGTCAGATTAACATTCACCAATTTGCGACCAGCCCCATAAAGCGGATCGCCCAGAATTGGATAGCCGATGTGAGTCGTATGGACTCGAATTTGGTGGGTTCGCCCGGTTTCAAGTTCATACTCCATACTAGTGAACGCCCCGATCCGCTCCTGCACTTTCCAATGCGTAATGGCCGATCGTCCCCCCGCACTTTCCGCCACAATCGCCTGCTTTTGCCGATCGACCGGATGACGACCGATCGGCTGATTAACCGTACCAGAATCGGATTGAGGTGCGCCATAGACGATGCCCCGGTAGGATCTGCGGGCGGTTTTGGTTTTGAATTGGGCTTGAAGATGGTGCAACGCATGTTCAGTTTTCGCCACGACGATCGCCCCCGTGGTGTCTTTGTCGAGACGATGGACGATGCCGGGGCGCTGAATGCCGTTGATGCCCGGAAGTGTCTCACCCTTGGCTTCGCAGTGAAAGAGGAGT
>JAYUEW010000236.1:0-3928 GCA_043739045.1 Synechococcales cyanobacterium | reverse complement strand
GCAAGAGACGCTAAATTTATTGGAATGGTCACGGCTTTGTCAACACTTAGCGACCTTTGCCGCCACAAAATTGGGTTCGATCGCCGCCCAGCACTTGGTTATTCCTTTGACAAAAGCCGAGACGTTGAATCTGTTGGCGCAAACCCAAGAGACCTATAAGCTTGAGAGTTCTGTGTCGGGTGGGCTGCCGTTTGGGGGAATTCAGGACATTGGTGAGTCGCTGGAACGATCGTCCATTTTTGGGCTGCTGTCGGGCGAGGAATTGCTGAATATTTCCACCACATTGTTGGGGGCGCGATCGTTGCGGCGGGCGATTGAGAATTCGGAAGATGTGCCGACCTTGATGGCGTTGGTGGCGGATTTGCGGACGTATCCTGAGATTGAAAAAGAAATTTATCGATGTATTGACGATCGGGGCAAAGTTACGGAACGGGCGAGTCCAAAACTGACGGACATTCGCGAAAAAATTCGATCGACCCGCGATCGGATTTTAGGGATTTTGAATAAAATGATGAGCCGTAATTCCAGTGCGATTCAAGAATCTGTGATTACCCAGCGCGATAGTCGCTATGTGTTGTCAGTCAAATCAAACTACAAAGAACATATTCCCGGTATTGTTCACGATGCCTCGACCAGTGGCGCAACCCTTTTCATTGAGCCGCAATCGACGGTTCAAATGAACAATGCATTGCGACAATTTTTGCGTCAAGAACAAGCCGAAGAAGAAGCTGTACGTCGTAAATTGACCGCATTAGTTGCAGAAGTTCAAGACGATTTAGAACAACTTGTGGCGACTTGTACTGTGCTGGATCTCGCCTCTGCCCGATCGCGCTATAGCTATTGGCTCGAAGCGAATCCACCGACGTTTATTGATTGGAGTGACGCGGAACCCGGAACACCCCAGCAAAATATTACGCTGCGAAATTTACGCCATCCATTGCTAGTCTGGCAAAACAAAAATGAAGAAGGTCGCGAAGTCATTCCGACCCATTTAAATATTGATCCAAAAATTCGTGTTGTTGCAATCACTGGACCGAATACAGGCGGAAAAACAGTTACCCTTAAAACCCTGGCTTTGGCAGTATTGATGTCCA
Organism: Synechococcales cyanobacterium; assembly: GCA_043739045.1. Lineage (GTDB taxonomy): Bacteria > Cyanobacteriota > Cyanobacteriia > Leptolyngbyales > Leptolyngbyaceae > JAAFJU01. The sequence continues at coordinate 2,834 of JAYUEW010000236.1, read as the reverse complement.
AAGTTGGATTGTTTGTTCCGGCGCGGGAACCCGTTGAATTGCCGTGGTTTGGGCAAGTGTTGGCGGACATTGGCGACGAGCAATCATTGCAGCAAAGTCTTTCGACCTTTTCGGGTCATATTCGTCGAATTGGTCGGATTCTTGATGCGCTGGACGAAGAAGGGGTGGAGCAAGCGAATGCTCTGGTATTGCTGGATGAAGTAGGTGCGGGAACGGATCCCTCTGAAGGTTCAGCTTTGGCGATCGCACTTCTAAAGCACCTCGCAAATTCGGCCAAACTCACGATCGCCACGACTCACTTTGGTGAACTTAAAGCATTGAAATATCAAGACGATCGGTTTGAGAATGCTTCCGTTGAGTTTGATGATGTGTTGCTCGCCCCGACCTATCGATTGCTTTGGGGGATTCCAGGCCGATCGAATGCATTGACGATCGCATCAAGATTAGGATTGCAATCGGCCATTGTGGAAGATGCTCAACGCTATATTGGCGGCATTTCTCAGGATATTAATGGCGTAATTGCGGGACTCGAAGCCCAACGTCGAGATCAAGAGGAAAAAGCCAAGGAAGCATCGCGGCTAATCAAACAAGCAGAGTTCTTTTATCAACAAGTCACGGCTAAAGCGCAAGTCTTAAAAGAACGCGAACGTGAATTAAAACAAGCCCAAGAAGATGCTGTTCAGAAAATGCTTTTGGATGCAAAGTCTCAAGTTGCACAGGTAATTAAACAACTCCAAAAAGGCACACCCACAGGCCAAGATGCTCAACTCGCAACCGATCGGTTAAACAAGCTCGCGGAGAAACATCTGCCGCCTGCTGAACCCAAAAAGAAAAAGCCAGGATTTATGCCGAAAGTGGGCGATCGGGTCCGAATTCCACGTCTTGGGCAAACGGCTGAAGTGTTGGTGGCTGATTCAGATGATTTGACGGTTCGGTTTGGCATCATGAAGATGATTGTCTCAATCTACGAAATCGAATCACTCCAGGGACAAAAGGTTGAACGGGAGGAGAAGCAGGCTAAAGAAACTAGTAAAACTAAAGACAAAACTAAAGCCCAACCCGCTCCGGCCCTCTCTGCTCCGGCAGTCCGAACCGATAGTACAACCTTTGATATTCGTGGGACTCGGGTCGCGGAAGCTGAAATTGTGATCGATCGGGCAATTTCGGCAAACTACGGACCCATTTGGATTATCCATGGTCACGGCACAGGCAAACTCAAGGAAGGCGTTCATGCTTATTTAAAACGGCACGATCGGATCGCAAAGTTTGAACCTGCTGAAAAATACGATGGCGGCGCGGGGGTGACGGTAGCTTATCCTAAATAGAACTATGGTTTAGAATGATCCCATTCACCCGCCGCAGACAACCTCGAACTCCCAACAGATAACCTCTTGGCTGTCGGTGTGCATTGGGGTTGTTATGCCGTGCCTCAGCAATCATTATCTCCATCTCCCCAATCTGGCTCAACGAATCCAAAATCAATACTAACATGTGTTTTGATCTCGATTTCAACGTCATCTACTTCTACTTCTGCACCAATCTTACTCAAATCGCCTACGAATGTGATTAAAACCTCCACCTCCAAATCAGCCTGAGTATTAACAGTATTTCCTCCTATTCCCATATCTTCTTTATCAATAGAGTCATAGACAGAAAATGAAAAACTACACTCAACATTGACATCAACACTCAATCTTGATTCAACGGTTAAACTATCATCATCAAAATTAACAGGTCTAAATACGATGTTGGGCGACTCAATAGATTTCAATTGAAATCCATTGACTTGAATTTCTGTTATTTCTTCTTCATAGCTATAAGAAGACTCTGTTTCTGGATAAATATTGAAATCATAAATTTTGCATTCTAAAGCGTCAAATATAGCTTCTTTCACATTTTCAAGATCACCCAATTCATACTTTTCTGACAAGTATCTGCATATATCATCAGCATCTTGAAGCTGAAATAGTCCCAAAGCTCCAGCAAAATCATCGCTAATGCAAAGTCGCTCAGAGGACTTACAGAAGCTTTTCCAGTCATTATCAGCTGTGACAACAATCACTTTTGTATTATTTTTATTAGCCCATGCCTCAAGTGAGATTAAAGCAATTGCATCAGGGAATTCATTTTTTTTCTTACCTGTCTCCGCAAACGGCGGCTCAGACTGAAAATACTTTTGTATCAGATCGCTGACTATTAAATAATCTTGAGCTTCAATAATTTCCAGGGATGTCACCTCTACAAACCGATTAAACCGTTCGGTTACGATCTCTTGAACCTCACGTTTTCCAAAAATTTGTTTCTTTATTTCTTCAATATCACAATCCTCAACTTGCCAATAATCCCTAGCCTGCTTTAAAGATTTTTCAATCGCTCCTTTTGCATCTTTGGTTTTTTCAGTTAGGTGCGATAGAATTTCCTCTTTGACAATCTCAGAGATGACTAACTTTGTAGAACTATATCGAAATTGCTCTAATTGTTTGAGTAGTCCTGACTCTAGCTTTAAACCCTGAGCCTCAAAAATTGACGTGTCTAAAGTAATTGCACCAAACTGACCCGCCCTGACAAGGTTTTTAAGTTCATCTAACTCCATCTTTGAAACTCACAACGATTGAGAAAAGCGCGACACTGAACTAAACCTGCGGCATAACTATTTAATATACAGAAACATTCTGCATATCATCCTGATTTGGATGGATACCCCGACACTTTCTCTATAACGCTCTGATTTGGGGAGATACCCCGACTGATTCCGTGTATCTCCCCTCATGATTGATAATTTATCCTGATTTCATAGGAGTACACAAGCTGTTTCCTCCGAAGAATGGTAAATT
>JAYUEW010000235.1:0-3579 GCA_043739045.1 Synechococcales cyanobacterium | reverse complement strand
ACTTGTAAAAGCAACCTAGAATACGGGGTTCGCGTTTTAGACGTGGCCCCTTAGAGGAGACGCATGACTGAGCTAGCCTACACCGCCCCTGCATTCGTTCTGCCAGACCTAGTCGAAATCCAGCGGGCAAGCTTCCGTTGGTTTCTTGAAGAAGGTTTGGTTGAAGAATTAGACAGTTTTTCTCCCATCACTGATTACACTGGGAAATTAGAGCTTCACTTTGTCGGTAAAGACTACAAGCTAAAGCGTCCGAAATACGATGTAGACGAAGCAAAGCGTCGGGACTCTACCTACGCAGTGCAGATGTATGTTCCCACTCGATTAATCAATAAAGAGACGGGCGAGATTACTGAACAAGAGGTATTCATCGGTGATTTGCCACTGATGACCGATCGGGGAACCTTTATCATCAATGGTGCAGAACGGGTCATCGTCAATCAGATTGTGCGTAGCCCAGGGGTTTATTACAAGTCGGAAACCGACAAAAATGGTCGCCGGACTTACAATGCAAGTCTGATCCCAAACCGGGGCGCATGGCTTAAGTTTGAGACTGACAAGAATGGTTTAGTTTGGGTTCGTATTGATAAAACCCGTAAACTCTCCGCTCAGGTTTTGCTCAAATCCCTTGGGTTGTCCACCAGTGAAATTCTAGATGCGCTTCGTCATCCTGAATATTTCCAGAAAACGATCGAAAAAGAAGGCGAATTTACTGAAGATGATGCACTCATGGAGTTGTATCGCAAGCTCCGTCCGGGCGAACCTCCCACCGTCGCAGGTGGAGCGCAACTCTTAGAATCACGTTTCTTTGATCCCAAGCGTTATGATTTGGGCAAAGTTGGGCGCTATAAGCTCAATCGTAAGCTTCATCTTACAGTGCCCGATTCCATGCGGGTTCTCACGCCTCAGGATATTCTGACAGCGATCGACTACCTAATTAACTTGGAATTCGACATTGGTCAAATTGATGACATCGATCACCTGGGAAATCGTCGAGTACGATCCGTTGGTGAACTATTACAGAACCAAGTTCGGGTTGGCCTAAACCGATTAGAGCGAATTATCCGTGAACGGATGACTGTTTCAGACTCAGCCACATTAACTCCTGCGTCTTTGGTTAACCCTAAACCACTAGTCGCCGCCATTAAGGAGTTTTTCGGATCTTCTCAGCTTTCTCAGTTTATGGATCAAACCAATCCCCTCGCGGAATTGACCCATAAACGCCGGATTAGTGCCCTTGGGCCGGGTGGATTGACCCGTGAACGTGCTGGATTTGCTGTGCGTGACATTCACCCGTCTCACTATGGACGGATTTGTCCCGTTGAAACGCCAGAGGGTCCCAATGCTGGATTGATTGGTTCCCTTGCGACCCATGCCAGCGTTAATTCCTATGGCTTCATCTCAACGCCGTTCTACCGAGTTGAAAACGGAATTGTCCGTCGAGATCTGGGTTGGATTAGCATGACAGCCGATGAGGAAGATGATTTCCGTGTGGCGGCTGGGGACATTTCCACCGACGAATCTAATCGAATTACCAGTGACAAGCTTACGGTTCGCTATCGTCAAGATTTTACCGTTGCACTTCCTGAAGATGTTGACTATGTGGCGGTCTCTCCTGTGCAGATTATTTCTGTAGCGACCTCACTAATTCCATTCCTTGAGCATGATGATGCTAACCGAGCGCTCATGGGGTCAAACATGCAGCGTCAAGCGGTGCCACTGCTAAGACCTGAACGGCCTTTGGTTGGTACGGGTTTAGAAGCACAAGCGGCTCGTGATAGTGGAATGGTGATCATCAGCCGAACTAACGGTCAAGTGAGTTACGTAGACGCAACTCGTATTCGCATTAAGCCGAGCGATGGTACCCGTGAACAGGATTATTTTGTTCAAAAGTATCAACGATCGAACCAAGACACTTGCCTGAACCAAAAACCGATCGTCAAACTGGGCGAAAAGGTTCTAGAAGGTCAAATTTTGGCTGATGGTTCAGCGACAGAAAAGGGTGAACTTGCTCTGGGGCAAAACATCTTGGTCGCCTACATGCCATGGGAAGGCTACAACTATGAGGATGCAATTCTGATTAGTGAGCGCCTGGTTTTTGATGATGTGTATACTTCAATTCACATTGAAAAATTTGAAATCGAAGCGCGTCAAACTAAGCTTGGGCCTGAAGAGATTACCCGAGAAATTCCGAACGTTGGTGAAGATGCTCTGCGTAATCTTGATGAAAATGGGATTATTCGGGTTGGAGCTTGGGTCACATCGGGCGACATCTTGGTTGGTAAGGTCACGCCCAAGGGTGAATCCGATCAGCCGCCGGAAGAAAAGTTATTGAGAGCTATCTTTGGAGAAAAAGCCAGAGATGTTCGTGATAACTCACTTCGCGTTCCAAATGGAGAAAAGGGCCGAATCGTTGATGTTCGTCTCTTTACTCGTGAACAAGGTGATGAATTGCCTCCCGGTGCAAACATGGTGGTGCGGGTCTACGTTGCTCAAAAACGGAAGATTCAAGTGGGTGACAAAATGGCCGGACGGCACGGGAATAAGGGAATCATCTCCCGGATTCTGCCGATCGAGGATATGCCTTACCTGCCTGATGGTACCCCCATGGACATCGTTCTCAATCCACTTGGCGTGCCGAGTCGGATGAATGTGGGACAGGTTTATGAATGCTTACTCGGATGGGCTGCCGACAACTTGAATGTGCGCTTTAAAATTGTGCCATTTGATGAAATGCATGGGGAGCAGAAATCCCGCGAAACAGTGCATCATAAGCTCTACATGGCTCGTGAGCATCGGATTGATCACACTGGGGAAGGCGAATGGCTCTTTGCTGAGGATAATCCTGGAAAAATTCCGGTCTTTGACGGACGAACTGGGGAAGCGTTCGATCGGGCTGTCACCGTCGGAAAAGCTTATATGCTGAAACTTGTCCACTTAGTTGATGACAAGATTCACGCCCGATCGACAGGTCCATATTCCTTGGTTACGCAGCAGCCCTTGGGTGGTAAAGCCCAACAAGGTGGTCAGCGATTTGGAGAAATGGAAGTCTGGGCACTGGAAGCATTTGGGGCCGCTTACATTCTGCAAGAGCTGTTGACAGTGAAGTCCGATGACATGCAAGGCCGAAACGAAGCGCTCAATGCGATCGTCAAGGGGAAAGCAATTCCTCGCCCAGGGACACCGGAGTCATTCAAGGTCTTGATGCGAGAGCTGCAGTCCCTCTGTTTAGATGTGGCTGTCCATAAAGTCGAGACTCGTGAAGACGGCAGTAGTCGCGATATTGAAGTAGATCTCATGGCTGATGTGAACTCTAAAAAAGCACCAGCACGTCCGGTCTATGAATCGATTGCCAGCGGGTCTTCCATGGAAGAAGACTAACGATCGTCGAGAGATTGGGTCGGTAGAGTTGTGAGTCTACCGACCTATATGCATCTGAACTTATGCTGTCTCATTCCTCCTCATTCAATCCCATTCAGCACCTCAGGAAGTGGAACGCGATGCCAAAAATTGAACAGCGATTTGACTACGTAAAAATTGGTCTAGCCTCCCCCGAGCGGATCCGTGAGTGGGGAGAGCGAA
>JAYUEW010000234.1:0-9276 GCA_043739045.1 Synechococcales cyanobacterium | reverse complement strand
TTCTGCATTCTCAATGCCATTCTTTTCCGCATTAATTTTGGCTTGCTCGATCGCACTGGCCTGCATCTCAATCCCAATCACCCGCTTCACTTGTTTGGCGAGGGGTAAGCTCAACGTGCCAATGCCGCAATAGGCATCAACAATTGTTTCACTACCTGTTAAGTTCAATTCTTGTTCAATCTCATAAAGCATCGCCTCGGCTTGCTCGGTATACACCTGAAAGAAGGTATCGGGCCGAATTTGAAATTTCAAGCCCCCAAACCGTTCTTCAATATAACCCCGACCGACAATACAAAAGGTCTCAAGGCCAAAAATAACATTGCCTTTTTCATTGTTAATATTCAAACAAACGCCAACGAGTCCAAAGCGCTGCATCCATTCATTACATTGCTTCCAGAGTTCATTCAGTTTGCGATCCTTAGCCACGATCGTCAGCATCAGTTCACCCGTGCGACGACCCACTCTCAAGGAAATATGGCGCACATTGCCTTGATGGGTGTTCTCGTCATAAATTGCCCATTTTGCTTTACCAATATCTTTTTTGATTTCAGCCAGCAATGGATTTAAACGAGTGTCTTGAATGGGACATTGATTCAGGTTGACAATGCTGTGGGAGCCTTTTTGGTAATAGCCTGCGATGACGTGACCATGGACGATCGATCGCATGGGATCGCGAAGTTTGGCTTCCGGTTGATTTCGTTCCGCAACACTCAACGGATAACTGGACTTATTGCGATATTGAAACGGTTCGCCGACGCTTAAGACTTCATCGACTTCGAGTTCATCCCCAAATCCCCCGATGCGTTGCAGCGCTTGCACCACTTGGTCGCGCTTGGATGCGAGTTGCTGGCTGTAGCTAACATGTTGCCACTGACAGCCACCGCATTTGTCCGCGACAATGCACTTAGGACGCACCCGATCGTCGGAGGCTTGTAAGACATCGACCAGTTGAGCGGTGGCATACTTGGCTTTGACGATCGCCATTTTCGCCAAAATTCGATCGCCCGGTACGGTATCTGGCACAAACACGACCAGTTCATTCACCCGCCCAACGCCATCACCGCTATCACTCAGGCTTTCTATGGTCAATTCAACCCGATCGCCTTGTCTCCATTTCCGTATATCAGATGCTGTGGGAATCATTGTGAGTTAACCGGAAAATTAAGGGGGCGATTGGATGGAGTGGAGGGTCGAATTTACTAGAATTACGATCGGTTATTTTTTAGCTATTATTTCTTAGCGCCTCGAATATCAATGACAGAACTGTTGAAGCTATATTTCGGTCCTTCGAGTTCTAGGGATGTGCCGACTTTCACTTTTTTATTACCGAAAATAACGCCACCATCATCAGCAACTTTTGCATTGCCATTCAAGGTCATGAGCATATCATTGGAAAACCGCATTTCTGGACGGGGATCGGGGAATGCTTTGACGCTGCCATCAGGCTGAGGAATGGCCAAAGTTCGAGGCAAGAATTCTAATTTCATCAAGTCTACTTGGCCGGAAGGTTCGTTTCGGATAATTACACTAATTTTGTCCCCCGGTTTGAGAACATTTTTAGGATCAGTAGCATTAAGTCCTCGGACGATGACATCAACTTCGATGGGTGAACCCTGAGCATAGGACGTGGTTTTTCCGGGGAGTAAGAAGATTCCTGCAACAACCATGAGGATGATCAGAGCAGCTCCTGCGTCTAGGATGCTAACTTTGCCGAAGAGTCTACCTTTGGAATCCAGAATTGCCATGTGATGATTTCCCTTGTTTCAGGATAAGAAGCGCCTATCCCATCCAAAATTTGTCACTCGTCAGAGTACCACATGTCTCCTCTCTCTAGAAAAATCGATAGATCTTTAATTGTTTAGATCAACAAAATAGATCTACGATCGGATTCTGTTTAAACATTTGATGGAATGTCCGGGTTATTTGCCGATCGGACACCAATCCTTCAAAACCTCACCTGTTTTTGTTTAATTTTGCAATGGAGTATCCATAAGACTACCTAGACAATGAATAATAAGACTAAATAGAAACATCGCGACTTAATCCCCACCATAGGTTCTACGGGTTATGCCCCAGTTTAATATCCAGACGGATAGCGACATCCCCGCATCCAGTCAACTCTTTAACCAAATCCTATTTGCGATCGCTTCACGGCAGTATCCGCCGGGGCACCGTCTTCCCAGTACCCGTCAACTGGCCATGATCACGGGGCTACACCGTAACACCATCAGCAAAGTTTATCGACAACTAGAAGATGCTGGAGTCGTCGATGCTCAGGCTGGATCCGGAATTTATGTCCGGGATCACGTCACAGAAGGCAACGCGCTCCAGCAGTCTCCCTTGCTCCAGCAACATCCCGCCGCCCATCGGCTGATTCAGCAAAATGTAGACGAATTATTAAAACAAGGCTGCTCCCTGAGCCTCACCCGCGAACTTTTTCTCGCCGAAATCGACTGGCGACTGCGCTGTAGTGCCCAAGTCCTTATTACCGCCCCCAGCCACGATCTTGCCGCCGGGGAAATGATGTTGCAGGAGCTTCAGAAAGCTCTAAACATTCCCATTCAGCTGGTTCCCATGGAAGAACTCGCCCAAGTTCTTGACCAAACCCGCTCTAGCACCGTCGTCACCAGTCGCTATTTTATTCACCAAGCCGAAGCGATCGCCGCCCCAAAGTCAGCTCGCGTCATTCCCATTGATATTTACGATTTTGAAAAAGAACTTAAAATCGTCAAAGATCTGCCCAAAGGTCACCATCTTGGTATCGTTAGCCTGAGTGCTGAAACCATTGGCGTTGCATCCATCATCATCCATAGCTTGCGGGGCGAAGACATTTTACTCATGGGCGCGGCCACCACCGATGCCTATAAATTAGATGCGATCATTCGTAATGCCCAAACTATTATCTGTGATGAACCCAGCCATATCCCTGTTAAAGCTGCCATTCTCGCGGCCCAAGACGATTTAATCCGTGCCCCAAAAATCATCGCCTGCGAAAGTTTCATCGTGAGTAAATCCATCGGACTGCTCAGACGAGAGCTAGGATTGGAATGAATCTTAGTTTGGAATGAACCATAGTGAAGCTTCTATGCCATTGGAAAAATCTCCCGTTGAACCCCATTCCCCGCTGTTTCCTCTGAGTAAGCGGGTCAATCGGATGGTGATTTTTGACTTTGATGGAACGATCGCCGACAGCTTCAGTATTGGGTTTTGTCTGATTAACCAGCTTGCAGAAGAATTTGGGTTTCCACCGATTACCATGGATAGGATCGATCGATGGCAGCATCTCAGCTCCAAGAAAATAATTCACGAAATCGGAATTCCATTTTACCGTCTCCCCAAAATCATCCGTCGCTTCAAATCGGATATGAGCCGAGAAATCCCAAATCTTCAGCCGTTCGACGGCATGAAAGAAGCTCTTCGTACTCTTCGTAGCCAGGGCTGTCGTCTCGGCATTGTGTCATCAAACAGTGAAGACAATGTTCGTGACTTCTTGGCAGTCCAGAGCATAAGCCACCTATTTGAATTTGTTATTTCCTGTCCCCGTCTCATGGGTAAAGACAAAGCCCTCAAACGCATTTTAAAAAAGCAAAATATCCAACCCGAAACCGTCCTTTATGTTGGCGATGAAACTCGTGATATTGATGCGGCCAAGCGGAGTAATATTCGCTCTGCCGCAGTATCTTGGGGGTTTAACTCGCTCCAAGTCCTGACTCAACATTGTCCTGATTTTGTCCTGACTGAACCCGCTGACCTCAACAAAATTGTGCTGCGCTTTTAGGATGTTCGCCGCCTTTTAAGAACCTATAGCGTTAAATTTTAGACGAAGACTATTGAATCAAGGTTACGAGATTGACAACCAACGACGACGATCGAATTATTATGATTATTTTAGATTCACTAACGGTATTAAACATGTTAATCCAATGATTATGAACCAAACTTATCGCCCAGTTTTTCTTGTGACTGGAGGTGCTGGATTTATTGGTGCCAACTTTGTTCTACGAATGCGCCAGAACAATCTAGCCAAAATCATCAATCTCGATAAACTCACCTATGCTGGGAATCCTCAAACCCTGGCGAGCCTTGCAGGAGATCCTGATCATCAATTGGTGCGAGGTGACATTGGCAATACGGAATTGGTAACGCATTTACTCGATAAGTATCAGCCTGACGCTGTTGTTAACTTTGCGGCTGAAAGTCATGTCGATCGATCGATTCTTAATCCTGGTGAATTTGTCCAAACTAATGTTGTCGGGACACTGAATTTACTGGAAGCCGGTCGAGGGTATTGGCAACGATTGTCGGGGGATAGTGGCAATCGTGATAAGGGCAATAGATTTCGGTTTCTGCATGTTTCGACCGATGAAGTTTATGGTTCTCTAAGCCCGATCGACCCTCCCTTCCGCGAAGATACGCCCTATGCCCCCAATAGTCCCTACGCTGCCTCAAAAGCTAGTTCCGATCATTTAGTCCGGGCTTGTTACCATACTTATGGAATGCCCGTTCTCACAACCAATTGCTCCAATAACTATGGACCGTATCAATTCCCGGAAAAGCTAATTCCATTAATCATTTTAAATGCATTGCAAGGCAAGCCGCTTCCAGTTTACGGCGATGGTCAGAATGTTAGAGACTGGCTTTATGTCACGGACCATTGTGATGCGATCGCTCTGGTCTTGGCACAAGGCAAACTCGGTGAAACCTACAATATTGGCGGTATCAATGAGAAAACCAATATTGATGTTGTTACTACTATTTGCAAAATTCTAGACAAACTAGCTCCCAAAGCGGGACTAGACCGTAAGTCTTTAATCACTTTTGTTAAAGACAGACTTGGCCACGATCGTCGGTATGCAATTGATTGCAGCAAAATCGATCGAGAACTAGGCTGGAAACCAAAAGAGAGTTTTGAATCTGGTCTTCAGCAAACCGTACAATGGTATTTGGATAATTCAGAATGGGTTGAAGCGGTTCAATCTGGTGCATATCAAACCTGGATCAATCAAAACTATGGCGATCGTAAATAGGCTTACTTAATAAGTTCAAGATAAGTTCAAGATAAGTTCCAGTTATTTGTACATCAATTCACATTAATTCTAGGTAGAACAATGAAAGGAATTATCTTAGCAGGCGGTTCTGGTACCCGGCTTTACCCCTTGACGCAGGTTGTCAGCAAGCAACTCATCCCCGTTTATGACAAACCAATGATTTACTATCCGCTTTCGACATTAATGTTAGCGGGTATTCGTGAAGTATTGATCATTTCAACCCCAGATCACTCCCCCTTATTCAAAGACTTATTAGGTGATGGATCCCAATGGGGAATGAAATTTAGTTATATTGAACAACCGACTCCAGACGGTTTGGCTCAGGCGTTTATTTTGGGTAAAGAGTTCATTGGTGATGATTCAGTTTGTTTGATTTTAGGCGACAATTTATTCTATGGCCATGGACTAGTTGAAATCTTACGCCGATCGTCCAAACTCAAAGACGGCGCTGTTATATTTGGGTATCGCGTTTCCGATCCGCGAGCCTACGGGGTTATGGAGTTCGATCAATCTGGAAAAGTATTGAGTTTAGAAGAGAAACCCACCGAACCAAAGTCTAACTATGCCGTACCGGGGATTTATTTCTATGATTCACAAGCCGCAGCGATCGCTAGTACTCTCAAACCTTCACCGCGCGGGGAACTCGAAGTCACTGATTTAAGCAAAGTCTATTTAGAAAAGGGCAAACTCCACGTCGAACTCCTTGGACGTGGCTATGCTTGGCTTGACACAGGCACACACGAATCTCTTCATCAAGCGGCAAGTTTTATTCAAATCCTAGAAGAACGTCAGGGCTTGAAAGTCGCCTGCGTCGAGGAAATCGCGTACCGAAACGGATACATTGACGCAGATCAGTTAAGAACTCTAGCGCAGCCTTTAGCCAAGAGTAGCTATGGTAAATATCTCCTAAATCTCTTAACTCCAGATAGTTTCTACGAACGCTGGAAAACTTAAGTAAATCCATTCACAATTTTCTATTCACCATTCATAATTCTTCATGCAATTTATCAAGACTAAAATCCCAGCGTCGATAAATTACTGGATTTATCATTGATTTACGGGCGGTTCATATTATCGTAAATGCTAGGTAACCCTAGCCAATCAATACTCTAAATTTTCGGTTTATGATTCTCCGGCTTCTTCGATAAATACTTTTCTAAAAATGGAGCAATTTCCGCAAACACCTCATCCGTATACTCTTCATGCAAACTCAACGAACCCGGAGTTCTGACCACCTGAACCCCCGAAAAATGTGCCACCACTTCATCCTCGCCTCTTGACTTTGGTGGCATTTGTTCCCCAATCACCATTAAAACTGGAACCTGAATCGGTTGAAAATAACTCAACCAACCCTCACTCGATTTCACCGGATCAAGCGCTCCCGTGACAAAAGCCGCCGATGCCAATCGTTTACGTTTCCCCTTTGTCACTTGCCACTTCGATCGTATTTTCTCGCGTGTAATATTTGTCTCATTTGCATACACATGACGCTTCATCATGAACTTCAAAAAGAACCTTGTCGTATTCAAAGCATACAAAAACTGACCCAAAATCGGCGATCGGACCAATTCATGAATTACATTATAAAATCTCCGTTTTGTATCCCCCATCATGCTCGGCAGTGGACCCCGCCAAGTCGGAGCAAACAGCACCACCCACGACCAAGGCTTTGGATCATCCATCACTAAATCCATCACATAACCCGACGCATGACCCGCTGCCATCACCACGATCGGCGCATTAAACGTGTCTTCTACAAACGATCGCAACAACATCCGAAACATCTTCGGTTCGTACTTCACATTGGGCCGATCGCTCTCTCCAAAACCAACCCAATCGAGAAAATAAACTTGATATTTGGCCGATAGTTTTTCAGCCAGGGGACGCATTTCTTCTCTAGTCGAAATCGTACTCAACGCAGGCAACAACAAAATCGGCAATCCTTCGCCCACCACTTCATAGGTAATAGAAACAGGACTTTGATTCCAACGCCAATCATATATCCGCACATCACGGGTTGGGATTGTTGGTTCAGACATTTCCGCCTGTAGTTCACCGACTTCTAACGCCTTATCCATGCCCGATGCCCCACAACTCAAAATCACCTGTTCGATAGTAGTTTATCAGAGCCACCCCTGAACGAATTTCCTAGTCCCGGACGGATTTTTTCTACAAGCTGCATAATTCATTCGCGCAGGTTGTCTGGGGTTTATTCCAATCCGATCGCCTTCTGCTGCATCAACTTAAAAATATTGTAAAAGCCATTGGCCCGCGATGGTGTCAAACTCATATCCAGCCCCGTGTCTTTAATAAAGTCCGGCTTCAACTCAACAATTTCATTCGGAGTTAGCCCACTGAGTCCTTCCAATAAAAAGCCCACCAAGCCCTTCACTAACTGCGCATCAGAATCCCCGGAGAACAGAACCTTACCGTCGTCCAATTTTGCCGTAATAAAAACCTGAGAGACGCACCCCATGACTTTGTTCTCGTCAATTTTGTCCTCATCAGGCATCGCGGCTACTTTCTTTGCGTAAAAAATCAACTGCTCATATTTACGCTTTGGGTCAGTTACCCGTGCAAAACGTTGGACAATTTTTTCAAGCGCGGCTGGAATCGGAGTCGGAATTGTCATGAAACCTGAGGGGAATTCAACTCCCTCATAATAACTGGATTTTAAGCACAACCGGATTTTAGGAACTAAATCATAGGCTAAGCGATCGGTCCTTCGAGGCTATTTAAACGCTCACCCATCATTTAAACAGCAGTCCCAAACGGTTTCCAAGTAGAGGGCGGTGGAGCCAAAAATTCATAACTTTTTCCCGTCGTCTGATTCGGTTTCGCTGTCAACACAATATCAAAGGAGACCGAAATCCGATCGTCCTCTGTCTCATTCGCCGCCACCGCATGACGTTGTTTGGCCGGAAACATGAGCAACCGCCCCTCGGTCGGAGCATAGGCGGCTTGGTCTTGATTTAAACCATTCCATTCCGTAAATAATTCCGTATTCTCCAATCCCAACCCCGCACATACTTCATTCAATCGCGCATCATTCAGAAATACCAAACACCCCGCCGCATCCGAACCTGAATCGGGAACCGAGATGTAATACACCGCACTCACATGGGCCGTCAAATGAGAATGGGGTCCGATTTCCTCACCATACCGAGAAATCACAGGCCAAGCCCGCTGAATATAAAGCGCTACATCCTTCAACTCCAACCCCAATTCCTGCAAATACAGCCGAGTATGGGTCTCCACCTGCCCCACCAACCAACCAAATCGTGAATCGTCCTGAACCGACGCTACGCCATGGATATCCCCCGTCCAAGCCCGACCTTCAAAGTTGCGTTTTTCATCATCACTCGACTCTAAATCCCGCACTGCCTCCAGCATCCCCATTTTATTCAATACAGCATCCGGCAAGTCGGCCTGATAGATCGCCAACGGAAAGTGGGTATGGGTCGGCATATAGTTTGATAATCCTGGTTTGCTAGTTAATACAACTATTCTCGCCTAGTTATTCAGATAGGCATTTCGGTAGTTTTTGTCGGTGTCGATCGGATTGGAAATCCATATCCAGGCTAGGGTGCATTGTATTTAGAATTACTCCTCTAGCCTATAGTCCTTCAAGTCTTCCATCCAACTTACAACAGCCTCACGCAAACACCAGTGGTTTGCCATCTTCTAAAATTCGGGAAGGCTTCGCTAGATTGGCCCGTAATTCCTTCGGCATACAGGACATCACCGAATGAGCAATTTCATCGTACATTCGTAATTTGTCGGTTAAGCCTCGCTCCATAATCCGTTTGCTAATGGTATCGGCAGAAAGCTGTAGGGGATCCACGCCTTTGGTTGCTAACAGGAACCCCCAAGTCACGAGGAATGAAGGAATGAAAGTGATATAACTCCGTACTACCGGGAACGCTGTCCCAAGAGTTGCCCGAATCACTGCATGTTCTTCCCAATAGCTAAGGGTCAAGCGACAAGCCTGAACAGCCATCACGCCTTCTTTCGTGAGCCGATCGTAGCAGAGCTTATGAAACTCCCGAGTATACAGTCCCATAGCCGGACCCTCTGGGATCCCATCCGTAATATCAAAAATAATTACATCGAACTGCTCATGAGTATTTTCTAGATAAGCCCGACCATCTTCATGGCGCAACTCCACTCGGGGATCATCAAAAGCTCCTTGATGCCAAGAGGTGAGGTGTAGCTTGCAGAATTCTAC
>JAYUEW010000233.1:0-4971 GCA_043739045.1 Synechococcales cyanobacterium | reverse complement strand
GAGTTTGAGTCCTATGCCTGGATTGTCGCCCAACCCAAACAATGCATTCCGAATTTGCTGTACGTTTTCCCAAGTCTTTGGATCTACCGCTTTAAAGTCTTGATTGGACCACCGTTTTGCAAACAAAATATCCAACAAAATTACCGTGCCCCAACTGTGTGTCACCAAATGCAAGCGATCGCCATGACTTACATTTTTCAGCAAGGCCAACGCAGTGTTATAAATACGGTTTACAACTTCCGCCCCAATTGACCGGCTTAAGTACAGCGCCCCATCGCCAACAAAGTTTAAAATCTCCTGTTCTCGAAAATCTCGAAACCACAAATCATTCCAAACCTTCGACCCACGTAATCCCGCCTGCAACTGATTCAGTGCTGGCTGCCCACAGTCGCCCCAAAAACAAGGCACTGAAACTAGATTTCGGCCAGCTTTTTTGAGTTTGGCGTTGATGGGATCAAAAATTAACTGTGTACTCCTACGAAATTCGTCTTCAGAACGAGATTTTACGCCATGTACAAACAGAACATAATCGGTTGGCGTAGAAGTGGAGATCGAGGTTGTCATGGTGAATGGCGATCCCACAAGGGCGATCGGATGAAGGTCTTAATTGCGACAATAGATAATACTTCACTGCCTAGAATACTGATTCCGATCGAAATTGTCTCGCGGCGATCGGAATATTTTTATTTTTATCGCAACAAGAACCCCAGTCCAAACAATAATCCACACCAAAAATGCACTTCGACCGCCACCAATCGACAGAAGGTTAGTCTCTGAGGTTGGTCGTAGTTGTTTAACACGAGTTTACACAGACGGTTAGCGACTGGAATACTGCCATAACTGAGTAGCACTAAGGGCGGAAATACCTGCGTCATGACCCCAAGCCCCACAGCACCATAGACAGCCCCACAAATCCAAGGCAATAGTTTGGCCGATCGTTCACTGCCCAATTGCACAACGGGAGACCGCTTTCCGATCGCGGCATCATCGTTAACTTGATTGAAATGGGAACAAAACAAAATCAAACTAGTAATTACTCCGACAATTACAGAGGCTAATAGATTTGTTTTTGAATAGGTTTGCGTTTGACTGTAATAACTAGCTGACATCGCTAATGGCCCAAAGGCAAAGAAACATAAAATTTCGCCCAATCCCTTATAGCTCAACCGAAATGGCGGGCCTTGGTAAATGTAACCAATCACGCAACAGGCTAAGACTAATTGAATGACAGTCCAATCTTTTTGAGCCAACGCGATCGTGCTAATGCCCATTAATCCCAACGCTAAACAGGCATTACTAATCCAAAAAATTAGTGATTTCTTTCCCGTAATATTTACGACTGAGTTGAATTTATTTACATCTACGCCCGTTTCTGAATCGAAGACATCATTACTGAGATTTTCCCAAGCCAAAATCAAAATCGCCGACAGCAAAAACAGCGCAAATACCCCAATCTTGAATTGCCCAGTTTGAGCGTAGGCAATAGCACTTCCCACCCAAATGGGCATGACCGCCACACTATACATGGGAGGTTTGATGGCGGCCCACCAGAGTTTTTGGGGACTCATGACGGGGGGCTGATTGGCGGGAAGATGGGTGGATGTGCTATTGATGATGGATTGACTCTTCATTTCAGAATACCTATGCCCAAGCTTTTGATCTGTGGATCCTTTCTTCTTAGTTTCTCATCGGATATTGCTAGGGTTAGCTGACCATTATAAAAACGTTACAACCCGTGCGATCGTCCTACAATAGAAAGCATATAAAAGTCAGACAGAGATCCAGGCAAAAGTCAGGGTGAATTTGGGCGTGATTTATTCTTTACTAGGTTGATTGGGTGGAGCTTTTTCGGGACAATTGGTCATATCTTAAAGTGGAGATGAGTTGGCTAGAACGCATTTTGTTAAATGCAGTAGCAAAAGCTCGAATCCAGGAAGCGAAACTTAACCGTCATGCCAAAACCAACGCCGATCGGGCGACTCGGGATTGGTGGGAAGGGATTGTTAGTTTTGAAAAAGTGGGCTATGATTCGCCGCCCAATCGACGTACAACCCCGGCTCAGTCCTATCAGCAACAACTCGATAGTCGGATTAAGCAGTCCCAAGCGGCTGGAATTGATCTGGTGTTGCCGAGGCTGTGCGATCGGTATAGTCTTTCTTTATTTGAACGACAGGCGATAGTGTTGGCGATCGCACCGGAAATTCATCGGCGCTATGGTGAACTCTGTGCTTATTTGGCGGGTAGCGCGGGGTTGCCAACGGTAGATTTAGCCTTAAGGTTGTTTTGTCGGGATGATCAGGCATGGCGACAAGGACGATCGCAGCTTTTGTCGGGGGCGTTGGTGACGGAAGGTTTTTTGTTGCCTATGGTGTCTTCAGCGTCCGCAGCACAGCCGTTTCTTCAGCAGCCATTGAAGCTCAATCCACATTTAGTCAGTGATTTGGTGGGTGATTTGGGCAGGGCGGGGCAAAGGTTTGACGGGCCTTCTGGTGCGGCGATGACAATACCTACTGTTGAGCCTATTGTTTTGGGCGAGACATTGCTGCCGACAAAATTAAAAACTCAGATAGCTCGGACGGTGAGATGGACTACGACAAAATTAAAAACGATCGCTTCCCCGAAAGCATTGATGTTTACTGGAGTTGATCGGCTTCTGGTTGAACCGGATTGTTGGTCAACTTTTTACGCCACAATAGCGCAAGAGATGGCAATGCAACCCGAACAACTCGATTTGGATGCCCTAGATTTACGATCGATTTTGACGCGTTGGCAAAATTCAATTCCAATTGAAAATACGATTAAAACTCCAGCTATCCCTAAACTGTTGGTCATTCGATCGGCTCAAGTTTTGCTTAGTCGTCATTGTCTTTTGAGTCGTGCCGAAAAGATAAAATTTATGGCCCAGATCCGATCGATGTATAAATTAGTTTTATTAGAATTGCCCTATCCGATAGCGATTGAACAAGTGTGGCGATCGTGGATTTTGGATAGTGTTAGTTTTCCGATCGATAGTCGAAAATGAAATCTGAATTTTCAATCCGATCGATAATTGAATTCGATCGGACAACTATTAAATAATTTCACAATCGGATTCTGCTTCAAAGGCAATCTCATCGGCCAATCGTTCATCAGAAAGCGATCCTTCTATTACGTCCGGAATTTCGCCATCTTCCGGCACCAATACCGTTTCTTCAGGTTCGACTTCTAAATCTGCTTTAAACTCAGCCTCAGCTTTCGCCTTCGCAAATGGGTCAAAGCCTGCCTGAAATTGATTAAGTTGAAAATATTGTCTGAACTTTTCTGTGACTTGTAGCCAATAGGATCGTCCATCCGATCGTCGCCGTTTCCGCACAAACCCCTGCTCAACTAGTTCCTGCACCTGATGATAGGCTGTCGAGCCACGTAAATTTATTAAGTCGGTTTGTAACAGTGGTCCTTTCATCGCAATCACCGCCAACGTCCGTAATGCGCCTACCCCAATGTCTGCGGGAATAATCTGCTGGACCATCCCCTGATAGTCCGTTCGCAATTGCAATACATAGCCCCCGTCTAGCTCTGCGACTTCCAATGCCGTGTCTCGGTGGGAAAAGTCAGACATTAGTTCCAGTAGCCCTTCCTCGGCTTCATCACGATCGCACCGGGCAAACTCGGCAATCTCCGTTAAGGTCAATGGCTTAGCCTTAAGATAAAGGATTGATTCAATGGTGCAAGAAATTCGGGACATGATGCAAGCGTCTATGGCGATTCTAGGACATGGAGAAAAACAAGGAAAGAAATGATTTTGGTTGTTTATTCTAGACTGCAATGAGAGCCGATCGGGAGCCTACAGTAAGATTTGAAATGAATTCTACAGATTGTATAGATTTGATTACGTTTGAATCTTGCAAAACGATTGAATCACCACTTGTTCCGATCGCTTACGAAGTCACCATTGTCCCAATCCCCGCATCAGTAAAAATTTCCAAGAGCAATGAATGATGCACGCGTCCGTCAATAATGTGAGCCGCCTTGACCCCTTGAGCGATCGATCGGACGCAGCAAGTCAATTTAGGAATCATGCCGCCATTCACTGTACCATCATCAATTAAGGCCCGCGCTTCACTAATCGACAATCGTGCAATCAAACTATCCGGCAATTTAGGATCCACCATCACACCGGGCGTATCGGTCAATAGAATCAACTTCTCCGCCCCCATTGCCGCCGCTAATTCTCCCGCCACAGTGTCGGCATTAATATTATAAGATTGACCCATTTCATCCGCTGCCACGCTAGAAACCACCGGAATATGACCCGCCTCACTAAGAATATCTAGAATTCGCGGATTCATTAATGCCACATCCCCCACAAATCCCATCTCTTCTTGATCTGAGGCTCGGGCCGTAATCAAATTTGCATCCTTACCACACAGCCCCACCGCCGAACCACCCGCTCGATTAATCAATTCAACAATTTCCTTATTTAATCGCCCTACCAAAACCATCTCCACAATGTCCATCGTCGGGCCATCAGTCACCCGCAATCCATTTTTGAATTGAGGTTCAATATTTAATTTTGTCAGCCACACATTGATTTCCGGACCGCCACCATGAACAACAATAGGACGAATGCCTACTGATGCCATAAATACAATATCTCGAATCACTTGATCCTTAAGCGTGCTGTCTTTCATTGCCGCTCCACCATACTTAACCACAATAGTTCGGCCTGAAAACTCCTGAATGTAGGGCAGAGCTTCACTCAGAATTTTGACCCGTACAGACGCATCGGACAGGCAATTATTGAGGTCAGTGGTCATAATGGTAAAGAGTGGTGAAAGAAATGGATTTGTGTGTGATCTAGACTACTAGGTTGTGCGATCGGATGGATAGATTTGAATGATAATTTTTTATTGGGCACGAAACGGCTGAGCTTGATTGAGCTTGAGAATAGTAGCGTTTTCCTCCGCTTTTGCAATTAAAGCCGCATTCAGA
>JAYUEW010000232.1:0-8390 GCA_043739045.1 Synechococcales cyanobacterium | reverse complement strand
ATCAATTTTTAAATTCCAACCAAAGAGATATTCACTTAGCGTCAACAGACCGATGACAACGATCGTCCCTGAAAATATCTTATAGAGTTGATCATGCGTGCGAGTGGATTGGTTGCGCGGCGACACTATTAAAGGTGTCAATATCAAAGCCATTCCAGCCAATAAAAAACAGATGGCTGTATTGACTTTCATCGTTGCGGTTATGCCACGAAAACCCGTTTTGAGTAGGCTTATATCAAATTGCCAGCCAATCAAGACAAGACAAGCGATCGTGATAACGAATAGCCCTACAATTCGAGAAATGTGCTTATTCATACATAAGTTATGTCTTTAATGGCGTAATGATGTAGAATCTATAAATTATTAATAAGTTATTTGAAAGAGTTAGCAATCGCAAGTTCAGAAGTTTACAGGGAAAATTCACATTAACAAATAGTCATCCTAATAGTTAGGCAAAAAGTAGTAGGCAGATAACTTAGATTGGGCAAAAGGAATACTGCTAATTCCTGTGATATCTGTATATCAGACTTATTAGTTTATGGTTAATGTATAACCCCTAAAGATTAGTATGAACAGCGACCAATTGACAAGCTATCGAGGAGATATTTTAATCGTTGACGATCTGCCTGATAACCTGCGTCTACTTAGGGATACATTAAGCGCACAGGGTTATAAGGTGAGGAGTGCCACAACGGGGGCTATGGCAATTAGAGCGGCCCAGTCTCCAGCGACGGAACTAATTTTACTAGATATTAAATTGCCTGACCTTGATGGCTATGAAATTTGTAGACAACTAAAATCTAATAAACAAACTGAGGATATTCCGATCGTTTTTCTCAGCGCTCTTAATGAAACTTCAGATAAGGTGCAAGGATTTGCTGCGGGAGGAGTAGATTATATTTCTAAGCCATTTCAATCCGAGGAAGTATTAGCTCGTGTTGAAATCCATTTGACAATCCGAAGGTTGCGCCAAAAGCTCCAAGAACAAAATTCAAGTCTCACTCAAGAGATAGAAGAAAACCAACGCCTCAAAAATATCTATTTTGCCGAAAAAGAACTGGCTCAAGTGACGTTAAAATCGATCGGTGATGCTGTCATTACTACCGATGCCGCGAATATTATTAAATATTTTAATCCTGTTGCTGAGAGTTTAACAGGCTGGAAATCAGAGGATGCTGAAGGATTACATTTATCAGAAGTTTTGATAATCATCAATGAAACAACACGAGAACCTGTGGATAATCCGATCGTCAAAGCTCTAGAAAAAGGGCGAATTGTGGGTTTAGCTAATCACACTATTCTCATCGCCCAGGATGGTACGGAGCATTCTGTCAAGGACTCAGCCGCCCCAATTCGAGATCATCAAGGACAAGTTATCGGCGCGGTCCTCGTCTTGCATGATGTCACCGAATCGCGTAATCTCGCCAAGAAGCTCTCTTGGGAAGCCAGCCATGATGCGCTGACGGGTTTAATCAATCGTCGCGGATTTGAGCAGCTACTACTTGAGGCGATCGCTTCTGCTCAAGATGACAACCAACATCACACACTTTGCTATTTAGATTTAGATCAGTTTAAAGTTATTAACGATACTGTCGGTCATATTGCTGGTGATGAGCTATTGCGCCAAGTCACTGCCCTTATACAAAAAGGAGTTCGAGCCAATGATAAACTTGCTCGGCTGGGAGGCGATGAATTTGGTCTTTTGCTTTCTCAATGCCCGATCGCTGAAGCGTCGAATATTGCAGAAAAGCTTAGACACCTAGTGCATCAGTTCCGATTTGTTTGGCATAACAAAACCTTTATCATCGGTGTCAGTATTGGAGTTGTTGCCATTGACCAAACCAGTCAAGATTTGATGGAGGTTATGGGTGCGGCTGATGCGGCTTGTTATGCCGCCAAAGCTAGAGGTCGCAACTGTGTTCATGTTTACAGACAAGATGATAGTGAACTACTTAGACAACGTGGTGAGAGACAATTAATTTCTAAAATCAGTCATGCGTTGGAAACTAATAGTTTTCGTCTCTATTTCCAAAAGATTGTTTCGATTACTTCTCAAATATCCGTAGAGCACTATGAGATTTTACTCAGAATGTTTGACGAAAAGGAAGAATTAATCGCGCCTAATGAGTTCATTCCTGCCGCCGAGCGCTATGGTTTGATCAGTGAGATCGATCGTTGGGTGATTAAAACATTCTTCTCGAATTATCATAGGATATGTCAGCAACAAGGTTCTACAGACGCATTCTATGCGATCAATATTTCTGGTGCTAGTATTAGTAATGAACAGTTTCTGAATTTCTTAATCGATCAATTCTCTCTCTACCAAGTTCCATCTCATAATATTTGTTTTGAAATTACGGAAACTGCTGCGGTTGCAAACTTTGATGATGCTCAATATTTTATGAGTACTCTCAAACAGATTGGCTGTCGATTTGCTTTAGATGATTTTGGCAGTGGTTTAAGTTCTTTTGCTTATTTAATGAATTTACCCGTTGATTATCTAAAAATCGATGGTAACTTTGTGAAAAATATTAGTAATGATCCGGTTTCTCAAGCGATCGTTGAGGGTTTTAATAGTATCGCCCATGCTATGAATCTTAAAACGATCGCTGAGTGTGTTGAAGATGAGGATATCTTACAAAAATTGCGAGAAATTGGGGTAGATTATGCCCAAGGCTATGCGATCGATCATCCCGTCCCGCTGGAATTTTAATAGCTAGTCTTCTAATTAGACAGTATTTAAAAGGCGATCGCGAATTATCTCTCTGAACCCAACGACGAAGGCAAATATTCTGTAGCTGTGCCGAGTAGCCTAAAGACAGAACTAATTCCAGTATTCGGGCGCAATTAACGTCGTCCGTAGAATCAGTTAAGGCTCTGCGCTTCTAGAGACAGTAATTGAATGGAGGATTTGTAGGTAGATTTTTCTATAGTTTGTATCGTAAAGACATACGCCGTCTACCAGTCCATGAGACACAAGGATTTCATGCGAGCAGTCGCTCTACATCCTTCCACTCGTGTCACGATGTAAGCTATCACCTATGCTGAACAAACTGTCTAACAAGAATATGGGCGGTGCAAGATTCGAACTAGCGACCTTCTGCGTGTAAAGCAGACACTCTACCACTGAGTTAACCGCCCGGTTTCAATAAGTATAGCAGAGGAGATGACAAAGACGATCGACAAGTTGAGAATTTATCATGTAGCGTTTTACTGGTGCAGACTTTATTGATAGAGTACTAATACATTTATCCTATTGCCCAATGCCCTCTGGACGGACACACGATAGCATTACGCTGTGGGGTCTCCCGGTTGTGACTGGGAGCACTTGGTTTTACACGGGAAATCCGACGGTCGCGATCGTGGTGGCAGGTTCCTATCTTTTTGCAGGATTGATGTTTGGGCCAGATTTAGATATTTATTCCCATCAATATAAGCGCTGGGGTTGGTTTCGGTGGCTGTGGTTGCCCTATCGGAAAATGTTGCGACATCGATCGGTTTTTTCCCATGGTTTTTTGGTCGGGACGATCGGACGCATTTTGTATGTGGTGATGATTGGGGGGACAGTGACGGGATTTTGGATTTTGGGCTGGTCGCTTGCATTGCATTACCAAGGCGTTACAACTTGGGATCGGGCGATGTTTTCTTTAGTGACAGGACTGATTGTCCCACTTTGGCAAAATCTGCAAACCCATTGGATTCTGTGGTTAGCGGTTTGGTTTGGGTTAGAAACAGGATCCATGAGTCACAGTATCAGTGATACGATTGGGTCCGCATGGAAACGATCGCAACGCAAACGTCGATCGAACCGCGATCGTTAAACCTTTGTATGGTGATCCGATGAGTATTAAACCCAGTATTCAGACCAATTTCCCCGCATCGAATCCCGATATTCTAAATGCCTTGAATACTTTGATTGAGGTTGTCGCGAAACTGAGAAACCCAGATGATGGCTGTCCCTGGGATTTGGCTCAAACCCAAGAAACATTAACATCCTACATTCTTGAAGAAGCCTATGAAACTGTCGATGCGATTCGATCGCAGGATCAAGTGGCGATCGCGGACGAATTGGGCGATTTATTATTGCAAGTTGTATTGCAAGCTCAAGTGGCGAAGGATAATGGTCAATTTGATTTAGCATTAGTGACTCAGAATATTACTGAAAAACTGATTCGTCGTCATCCCCATGTATTTGCAGATGTGGTCGTGGCGGATGCCAATGAGGTGAATACTAATTGGGACGCGATTAAAGCTCAGGAGAATCCAGAGGAAGCACACCTTAGTGTGAAATTGAAAAAATATGCCCGATCGTTACCCCCATTAACAGCGGCGATGAAGATCTCAAAAAAAGCGGCTGGTGTTGGATTTGAATGGGATACGATCGAAGATGTTTGGGCTAAGTTTTATGAGGAATTGGGCGAATTGCAGACCGCGATCGCTGAGGAAAGCAAAGAGAACCAAGAAGGTGAATTGGGGGATTTGATATTTAGTTTAATTCAAGTAGCGCGGTGGACGGGACTCGATCCGGTGGGGGGATTACAGGGAACGAACGATCGGTTTATCCAACGCCTGAAATTGATGGAAACATTTGCCGATCGTCCATTAGAATCTTATTCACTTTCTGAGCTAGAAACACTATGGCAACGCGCAAAACAACAGTTGAAACGATCTTGAAGTATCTTCAGATTTTAGATACGGCTACAGTCTACTTAGTTAGGGCGCGGCTTCTTTGAGGACAGAATTAATAGCCTCCTTTAAAATCATAGGAATCATGCAACTTTAGTCAAAGCTTTAATTCGACCCTATGATGAAAAGTTACATACTTAAGTGCAAGATTGATCCTGTTCTGAAAATTGACGGAATGCGTTCAAACCAATACGTTAAGCTAATCTCTCATGCTATGTGCTTGAAGTGAATAGAAATTTCAAACATGATTGAACTCATGGGTTGAAACTGTCTCCCCTTAGTACAACCTGTTCATTTTCATGGTACTTTATGGGATAATTAGGTAAAGTATAGGCATTGCGTGGGAGAACTTGAGGGTGTTAGATGCAAATGATGCAAGGGTCTTTGACGCATTAGTCATCGGATCTGGACCCGCTGGGACAATTATTGCATCGGCATTAGCAGAGCAAGGATTAAACGTCCAAGGGTTGACTGCAACGCCTCTCAATACCATTTGGCCTAATACCTATGGAATTTGGCGTGATGAATTAGAACCATTGAATCTGACGCACTTATTAGGGTATTCTTGGACGGACTGTGTGTCCTATTTCTCAAAGGGCGAAGTTAAACATGAGCGGATCTATAGTTTTTTTGACAAGACAAAATTTCAACAGCATTTTTTAGATATCTGTGAAAAGTTTGGTGTTTCTTGGGTCAAAGGTAATGCCAAATTAATTGAACATCAAGCCACGCATTCCAGAGTCACTCTTACCTCTGGAGATGTTTTAAAAGCCCGTATTGTCGTGGATGCCAGTGGCCATAAACCTGTTTTTATTAAACGCAAAGGTGACCCGACGATCGCCTATCAAGCGGCCTATGGCATTATGGGACGGTTCAGTTCGCCGCCCGTCAATGACAATCAAATGGTGTTGATGGACTTTGGGAGCAGTCATCTTTCAGAAAACGATCGTAAACAGAATTCGCCAACATTTTTGTATGCTATGGGATTTGGCGATGGCCTTTATTTCGTCGAAGAAACATCACTATCATCAGCTCCAGCGATCGGGTTTGACTTGTTAGAGCGGCGGTTGCGAAGTCGGCTTAAATCACGAGGAATTGAAGTTCTAGAAGAACACTATATTGAACGCTGTTTGTTCCCAATGAATTTACCAATGCCAAGTTTTGACCAACCGATCGTAGCCTTTGGGGGCGCGGCCAGTATGGTTCATCCAGCATCTGGGTATTCCATTGGGGCACAATTGCGACGGGCACCGGATTTGGCGATCGCTATTGCTGCTGCAATTCAATCTGAAACAGCATCTCCCTATGAAATTGCTCAGGCCGGATGGAAGGGGCTTTGGCCAGATGATTGTTTACGAAAATATTATCTTTATCGGTTCGGATTAGAAAAGTTAATGCGGTTTGATGAAGCACAACTCAATCATTTTTTTGAGACATTTTTTGCTTTAAAAACCCCGCAGTGGTCAGGATTTCTATCTGATAGATTAACGACTATAGAATTGATTGGTGCAATGCTCAATCTCTTTGCAAAATCTCCTAATGACGTACGATGGGGATTAATGCAATTTCTGGGCACCGAAGGCTCACTTTTTTGGGAGTTCTTAAAAGTTTGAATAGTGCTCAATCCTGATAAAAAATTATTCCATAATCAGAGGAACATCATGTCAAATCAAACAGAAGTTTTCGGAAACTATTACAAATAGTCCAAATACCATAGCGATCGGATTGCTGGAATATTGATTACATAACACCCATGAATTCAGCCCAATATCGAACCCCTATCGCCGATCGTCTCCGCACTTCAGCCCAATCTGACAACGTTCCATTTCATACTCCCGGTCATCATAAAGGCAAAGGAATTGATCCTAAATTAAAAACTTGGTGGGGCGAGGCCATCTTTCAGGCCGATTTACCCGAATTGCCAGAACTCGACAATTTATTTGCACCAAATGGTGTGATCGCAGAAGCTGAAACCTTAGCCGCAGAAGCTTGGGGTAGCGATCGGACGTTCTTCCTGACCAATGGCTCAACTGCTGGCGTAATTGCATCAATTTTGGCGGTGTGTAATCCGGGTGATTCAGTCTTGGTGCCCCGAAACGTTCATCGATCGGTCATTTCAGGATTGATTCTCTCAGGTGCAAATCCAGTGTTCATAATGCCAGAATATGATAGACGATTGGGCATTGCTCATGGGGTTGCAGTGGACACAATCGCAATCCATCTAGCTGGCAATCCTAAAATTAAAGCAGTTCTGATCGTTAACCCAACTTATTACGGTGTCTGTAGCGATGTCACTACCATTGTAAATTTGGTTCATCAGTATAATTTACCTTTGATTGTAGACGAAGCTCACGGCGCACATTTTCAGTTTCACTCCGCCTTACCGATCGCAGCAATATCCGCAGGCGCAGATCTTGTCATTCAATCCACTCACAAAACACTTTCAGCCTTAACTCAAGCCTCAATGCTACATATGAAAGGCGATCGAGTGTCAGGCGATCGTTTAGCAAAATCATTACAACTCGTTCAATCCACAAGCCCAAGTTATTTACTAC
The DNA here is from genome assembly GCA_043739045.1 of Synechococcales cyanobacterium. GTDB lineage: Bacteria > Cyanobacteriota > Cyanobacteriia > Leptolyngbyales > Leptolyngbyaceae > JAAFJU01. The sequence goes on along the minus strand of JAYUEW010000232.1, from coordinate 1,149 downwards.
TTGCATCATTAGATATGGCGCGAATGCAAATGGCAACTCAAGGGGAAATACTGTTAGGAGAAGCGATCGATCGAGTGCAAATATTACGATCGGAAATCAATAAAATCGCTAATATCACAACACTAGAATTTACACATAGCCCTGGATTCCATGAACTTGATCCATTACGAATTACAGTTTTGATTTCTGGACTAGACGGGTTCACAGCGGATGAAATCCTACACGAAGAACTGGGAATTACCTGTGAACTGCCGGGACTTCAAAGTTTGACCTTTATCGTCACCCACGGCACCACAGATTCAGATTGCGATCGGCTTCTGACAGGATTAAAACAGCTCAGCGATCGGATTTTAGAACCCCATAATAACTCTTTTAACGATGAGCTTTTCACAGAAACTCCGACTATTACTCTATCACCACGAGATGCTTTTTTTGCAAAATCTAAACTAGTAACTGTGAGTGATGCGATCGGCCTTATTTCGGCTGATTTAATCTGTCCCTATCCCCCCGGAATACCGATCGTTATGCCAGGAGAACAGATTACAGAAAATGCGATCGCCTACTTACAACAGATTGTTGCGGCGGGGGGAGTGTTAACAGGGTGTGCTGATGGTGATTTGCAGATAATGCGAGTGGTCGATAATTAAGAGGATGTTTGCCCCCCTTTTCGTCCTTTAACGAGCACACTCAAAGTAATAATCCCACAACCGTTTTTCTTTCATACATAGCCGATCGGTTCTAAAGGTTAAGATAAAGTATTCCTTACAAATCAAAACCCAAAATGAACTATCTCATACCAGCCCTAACAATGACTTTAGCTGCAACGATCGTGGCTTTACCGGGCCATAGTGAAAAAGATCCCTTTGCCAACATCAACTGCAAAGCCGCTAGCACTCAGCTTGAAATGAATTATTGTGCTAACTTGTCATTTAAAGCCGCTGACCGAGAACTCAATCAAATCTATCAACAATTACGCAATACCTTCAAACAAACAAAACAAAATACCCAAGAACCTCAACTTATCGAGGCACAACTAGCGTGGCTCAAATATCGCGACCTCGATTGTAAATTTAGTGCCGATCGCTTCAAAGGCGGTTCGATCGCTCCTCTCATGTACAGCAGTTGCCAAGAGACACTAACCAAACAACG
>JAYUEW010000231.1:0-18502 GCA_043739045.1 Synechococcales cyanobacterium | reverse complement strand
ACATTAGGAAATGCGATGACCAAAATGAACCTCTGTTTTGTTAGGCTAATGATAAAGCGGCTTTCAGCCTCTGATTAGGATGTCAAACGGGTTCTATATGGGTATAAAATAAAACAATTTTAAAAATTTAATATTAACTACATGAATGATAATCGGCTATTACGAGAGGGTTTTTTTCGATTTCTGATTCTGAATCTGCTAATCGCGATCGCCTATGCGATCGGTGTGCAACTTAGTTATGAATTTGCAACCTTGCCTGGCGGAGTTGCATCGGTTTGGTTTCCGTCAGGAATGACATTAGCGCTAGTTTATTTACTAGGCAATCGCGTACTTCTAGGAATTGCTGGCGGATCGATTCTCGCTATTTCTTTAACCTTATTAAAAATAGATCCGCCAATATCAATTTTTAATTTTCTATTGATTAATGTAGGTTGTGCTTTAGGCAATTGTTTACAGCCATTGATTGCCACTTATTTAATTAAGAAATTTGCAAAACACAAGAATATTTTTAGTCACGTTGATACAGTTCTTTTGTATGTTGTAGCAGCAATTTTTTCGCCGATGGTATCTGCGACAATTGGTATAACTAGTCTCTGTCTAGCGGGTTTAGTTCCTTGGAATAACTATTGTGTTAGTTGGCTGACGTGGTGGATTGCAAGTGCGATCGCGCATTTGATTTTCACCCCAACAATTCTGCTATACAAAAAATTCCAAAAATTCGAGCATCCCCTAAATCCATGGGAAGTCGGACTAATGTTAGTCTCTATTCTACTGGTGAGTTGGACTGGTTTTAGGCATGGCTATCGAGTGGAGTATTTACTGCTGCCGATCTTGATCTGGATAGTTAGTCGCTGTGGCAAATTTTTTGCGAGTTTCTTGGTAAGTGTAGTTTCTCTAATTGCTATTTTTTCTTCTGTGCAGGGCTATGAATTTTGTAACACCAGCTCCCCAAATGAATCACGGCTGCTATTGCAGTCATTTATGGCAGTATTTGCATTAACATCCCTGATTGTATCGGCGGTAACAGATGAGCGAACAGAGGCGCAGTTATTGCTTCTGCAATCGATCGAAAATCTTGAGAGTCAAGTAATGGAGCGAACTGCAAAATTACAACAAAGTGAAACTTCTCTCAAACAAGCAAATTTTGAACTAGAAAAGCTCGTTAATCTTGACGGCTTAACCCAAATTGCCAATCGGCGCTGCTTTGACGATCGCCTTAGAATTGAATGGGAAAGATTGAGCCGAGAGCGGCAACGAATGTCTTTATTGTTAATTGATATCGACTATTTTAAGCGTTACAACGACTGCTATGGACATCAAACTGGCGATGAGTGTTTGAAGACGATCGCTCAAACGGTAGAACAAACTTTATATCGTCCTGCGGATCTCGTGGCACGCTATGGCGGTGAAGAATTTGTCGCAATCTTACCCAATACTGATCTTGATGGCGCAATCATAGTCGCAGAGCAAATCCGTAGTGCGATCGCTAATCTAGAGATTCCTCACCAAAATTCTGACATCAGCGATAGGGTTACGGCTAGTGTTGGTATTACCAGTCTGATACCAAGTCCCAAGCAAAAATCAGAAACACTGATCCAGCAAGCCGATATCGCGTTATATCGCGCTAAACAGCAGGGACGCAATCAAGCTGTAGTTTTTGATAATAATCTGCAAATTTAAATGTCAAATCTTAGCCAAAATCTGATTACAAAGAATTGGGTGATCTTTGCCACCGAAAAGAACTTTTATGGTAGCTCACCGTTCACCTAGCTAACTAGCTTTCCATTGTAATCCGACGGTCTCCAACTAGCCATAGGCTATCGCCCACTCCAATTCCCAACCGCTCTTGAGCATTGCCACAGTTTACCGAAATCTCTACAAACCCGTGACTTCCAACAATAGCAACTAATTGCCCAACCCCCGATTCACTATAGTTTTTTTGAATAGGGAGGGTATGATCCGGTAAACAAATTTTCCAGTTTTCTAACGAATTCAAATCAAGCCTCAGATTAGTAATTAGATTGCCAAATCGATCGATCGATTGAACTATACCCTGCTGTTTGCCCTCCGAATTCACCGTAAGTAATTGTGGTAAGCACACTAAACTAGAACCTTCGATCGCACTCCCTAAAGCCTCGATCGCAACCCCAGCACAGAGATGGCCCGCAACTGAAGCAAAAATATCACGCCCATGAAACGTCGAACTCGGACTTAAGGTCCGCCAATATTCAGGCCGATCGAGTTCAACAGCAGACGTAATAGGACCATTATGAATCCCGGTAAGAACTCCATTATCCGGGCCAACAAAAATACCCTCTGCCGTCGTAAAAGCAATAGCTCTACGATCGCTGCCAACACCCGGATCAATCACCACTAAATGAACCGTATTCGACGGAAAATAGCGATAAGCACTTCCCAAATGAAATCGTCCGGCGACAACATCCTGCGGAGCCACATCATGGGTGAGATCCACAATAGTCACTGTTGGGCAGATTCTAAAAATCACACCCTTCATTACTCCGACATAAGTATCTTGAGTACCAAAATCCGTCAGCAACGTCAGAATAGTCATAATTTATTCGATCAGAAATATCATATTCACTGTAATGAATTGATCTAAATTTCTACACTTTAATTTAGATATGTTAGCGTAAATGCAATCCAGTTTCTTCAAATGAGTCCAGCCTCTACACCTGCACCATCATATTGAATAAACTCCCATCAAGTAAGGAAAATTGAATGATATTTACGACACTAGTTGAATTATTAGAAGCCAAAGCGAACTATCTGGAATCCTAACATCGTCACTTTCCTGATGTTGTGTTAAAGTAGCAAATCTTTTTTGTCAATCCTTTAATGCAAACCTCGCGGGAGCAGCCATTGTGAATGCTGGATCAAATCGTTGGATCTTAGTGGTACGGAGTCTAGTTACGGCTACAAATGCGTTGATTGTTTTAGCTGGAATGAATTCAGCCCAAGCCCAAAATATAGCCGCCTATCGGGTGATTATTCCCAGTGATAATTCAACATTACTTAACCAAGCAAAAGCGATCGAACCCACCGCATTTGTTCAACTTCTAGAGGGGCAGCGGGTGATTCAGGTGGGACTTTTTGGGACTGAGGCATTAGCCCTTCAACAAATCGCTCGGTTCCAAGCGATCGGAATGCCCGTGAGAATGTGGCGAGGGAGTTCACTAGAGGCACTTAGCACCCTGCCCCAGACTCGCTTCCCATCAGCAACAGAACCAACGACAATACAAGCAACTCCAATGCCACTTCCGCAGAATCCATCAATCGGCTCGATCGCCCCCAATAATTCATCTAATACCGTATCGAACAAAGGCTTCTATGTGATTATTCCAACGGGGCCAGCACAGGTGAACGAGGTGCAATCTCAACTCAATCAAGTGGGAATTCCACAGCAATATATTCTTTTTCGCGATCGGCCCTTCGGCTTACACTATGCGATCGGAATCTTTAGCAAACGCTCAGAAGCAGAACGGCTTTCAGATATCATCCGCGATCGGACTAAATTTGATGCACGGGTTTATCATGAGCGTTAAGATTGAATGAATGCTAATTTGGGGTTTATCATGCCATTTAATCTAAATCAGCTCGCAAAAACGCTATCCTATTTTGAAGCGATTCCTCTATTGAGTAACTTTCAACGAATGTTTCACCCCACTCCCCCCCCGCAGCAACCTCAAATTGTCCTTTCATCCACAGGTGAAAAGATCTTGTTTGATTTTAGAACCCAAATCGACCTAACCCAGACTTGGGGAGCAGTCGATGATGTTGTAATGGGCGGGGTGAGTGAAAGTGGCATCATCAAAAGCATTGAAGGTGCACTTTTTACGGGAAATGTCTCGACGGACCAGTCGGGTGGGTTTGTTTCGGTGCGCACCCGCAATTTTCCAGAGCCACTGGATTTGTCGATGTATCAAGGGCTAGAACTCCGGTTAAAAGGGGATGGCAATCGCTATAAGTTCTTTGTTCGCACCAGTTTAGGTTGGGATACTCTGGCCTATGCTTATGCATTTGATACGATCGCTGGGGAATGGATTACGGTGAGGGTTCCATTTCTGGATATGGTGGCCGTACAGCGTGCCAAAACCGTAGACAATGCACCGCCAGTAGATATGAGAAATCTCCGATCGCTACAATTTATGTTGAGTAAGTTTGAATACAATGGGCAACTGAATCCTCGATTTACAGCAGGTCGGTTTAGTTTGTCTATAGAATCGATTCGGGCCTATTAGCCTATTGCCTATTAGTCTATTTAATGTTGGGAGACAATTTCGAGAAAATCTGGGCTAAAGTCATCCGACTTGGTATAGTACTCTAGGTTAAATCATGTAGATAGGAAAATCTTATGTCTGATATCAAATCTGAGACAACTGGCGGAGATGCGATCGATATTGCGATCGAGAAGGGCATCGATTTTGATGGGTCGGCCATTCCAGCGGCAAAACTGGAATTGTATAAAACCGTAATGGGTATGGAAGCCGGTCGTCAGCGCAGTGGAGTCTCAAATACAATGCGATCGAGGATTGTACGAATTGGGGCAAAACATATTCCTCAAGATGAATTGAATGCCAAACTGGAAGCAGCAGGATTTGCGCCGTTGAAGGATAAGGATATTGCTTTTTTCTATGGTCCTAAATAGGTCTTGATTGGGTGTCTTCTTAATTAGTTATCTAAATTAGTATCTAAAGTGATTACTAAATCGTTAGTTCCATTTATGAAGGCCGAAACTCCGACGATCGATCTGTCTGTAACGGTCGATCGTCGAGGTGAGTTTTTGATTTTGAAGTATGAGATGACGGGCGCGATCGAGTCTATTTCAATGGCTGAACGTGAATATCCCACCAGACAAATGGGGCTTTGGGAGACAACTTGTTTTGAATGTTTTTTTGGAGTTCCAGGCCAGGATTGGTATTGGGAAGTGAATCTTTCGGCAGCAGGACATTGGAATGTATTTAAATTAGATGGATACCGATCGGGATTACGGGAAGAACTGGCGATCGAAGAACTTACAATATTGATCGACCGATCGGCATTTTCCTTAGAAACACAGTTTGATTTGAGTCTGCTGGGATTAGAGAATAGCGAGCTTGAGCTTTCAGTGACGGCGGTGATGGCGGATAAATTAGATGAGATCAGCTATTGGGCAGTATGTCATGCGGGAGTGGAAGCAGACTTTCATTTGCGGGATAGTTTTGTGATTAGAGTTTAAATCATTCCCGCTAGCATTTCATAGAGTGTCAAAACCGAAATAAAATCAAGTTCTCCTTTTCCTTGAGCCTGTAATGCATTCATTTGTTCCGCAGCATTGGCACTACCGGGAAGGGAGATTTTTTCCTGCATTGCGGTTTGCAATACAATATTCATATCCTTGCGAAACAGATCCAATTTGAATCCTGGATTAAAATCCCGATCGAGCATCTTCTGCCCATGAACTTCCATTACCTTACTTTGAGCAAACCCACCGAGCAATGCTTCCCGAACCTTCGCGCCATTCACCCCCGACTTCTTTGCTAAGGTCAATGCTTCGGCTACACCTTGTACAGTCATTGCCACAACAATTTGATTACAAGCTTTTGTAATTTGCCCAGCTCCAGCATCACCAATATGAACAATGCGTTTACCCATAGCGTTTAAAATTGGCAATGCCCGATCGAATGCCGATTTCTCACCGCCCACCATAATCGACAATGTTCCCTGTTGTGCTCCAATGTCACCACCAGAAACAGGAGCATCTAATGCACTTACACCCTTGGTTTGCAATGCTTGGAAAATCTTGCGTGAGGTTGCTGCCGCGATCGTAGACATATCTATAAACAACATGCCCGATCGAACATTGAAGAGAATGCCATTTTCACTAAAAATAATGCTATCGACATCGGGCGAATCCGAGACACAAGTAATAATAACGTCAACGCTGTGGGTAAGATCAACGATCGAGTTGGCAACTTGTGCGCCATCCATGGCGAGTTCATCCATAGCGGCAGGACTACGATTGTAAACGGTGACGGAATGGCCAGCCTTTAGCAGATTACGGACCATGGGTTTTCCCATAATGCCGAGTCCAATAAAGCCGATCCGATCGGGATTGTGGGAGTCCATAAATGAGATGATATTTGCAAATTTCCTATTTGGAATTGTATATGAATTCTTCACTCATTTTTAGCCCAGAGACGATCTCATCACCATTTACTCTAATTTTATTATTGTTGGTCGGCATTGGAACGGGAACTGTCTCAGGAATTTTAGGGATTGGTGGTGGGCTATTGATTGTGCCATTCTTGAGTTTGTGGAATATTCCATTAGTGCAGGCGACAGCAACCAGCTTGCTAGGAGTATTGTTGAGTGCGATGTCAGGAAGTTGGCGTAATTGGATAAAGGGTGAATTGCGATGGCGACAGGCGATCGTATTAGGACTCTGTGGTTTGCCGACGGCACAGGTGGGCGCTTGGGTTGCCAATCAAATGAACGATCGGGTTTTAGCATTTTCGATCGCTGTATTTCTGATTGCAATGATTTTTTTGGTGGAGTACAAGAAGCGACTGGGATCCCCCCTAGCCCCCCTTGGTACGGGAGGGACCGAACCGAAGAGATTTGATGAGGACGATAAAACCCCCTCAACATTCATAATCCCCTTTACCAAGGGGGATTTAGGAGGTTCCCTACCGATCGGCCTCGTAGCAGGATTTCTCTCAGGTCTCTTCGGAGTGGGTGGGGGTGCGGTGATGGTGCCGTTGCAGATGGTGTGGTTGGGTGAACCGATTAAGTCTGCGGTGCGGACGAGTTTAGGGGCGATCGTACTAATTGCAATGTCGGGGCTGTGGCGTTATAGCGTTCAGGGAAACGTGCTGTGGGGACCGGGCCTTGCGTTGGCAATTGGTGGGGCGATCGGGGCACAATTTGGAACTCGCTTGCTGAAGAAGTTATCGGGTGATCGGGTCAATCAGTTATTTCGTGCCTTGTTAATTACATTAGCAATTTATATGACTTGGCGCGGGATTCGCGGACGTTAGAGATTGATTGTTTTCAGTATCAGGAAACATTATTTTAAATTCTTCAGCAGTGACCCGATCGCGTTCGGATTCCAATCGATCGAGAAATACTAATCCCAGAAAATGATCGTATTCATGTTGAAAAATCCGAGCGACAAAATCGGTGAATGTTGCTTCTATTTTTGTGCCAGTCCGATCGGTATACTCAACAGTAATCGATTGATGGCGAGGGACGAATCCACGATATTGAGGCACACTGAGACAGCCTTCCCAGCCTTTTTCCATTTCAGATGATCGATCGATAATGTTGGGATTGATGAGAGCGATCGGTTCCATTTCAGGTGCATCAGGATAGCGGGGCGTAGGACGAGATGCAATGATCATAATTTGCAATGATTCATTCACTTGGGGCGCTGCAATGCCCACACCATTGGCCGATCGGAGGGTTGTCAAAAGGTCATCAATCAAAGTTTGCAGTAGGGAATTATTGAAGTCGGTGACGGGAGTTGCAGTTTGACGGAGTGTAGGATGGCTTAGGTGAAGAATTGAACGGATTGAATTCGACATTTAAGATTGTAGAATAGGGCTAAAGCGCTTATCATGATAACAGATGTCTGATAAACGAGTGAAGCCAGTTTCAGCATTCATTCATTGAGGTTGAACTTTTCTTATGATTACTATCCGTAGTTCCCACGATCGTGGCGCAGTTAATATTGGTTGGCTGGATAGTCGCCACACTTTTTCCTTTGGTAGCTATTCTGATCCAAACCATATGGGATTTGCAACCTTGCGGGTCATCAATGAAGATAAAGTTGCTCCTGGAAAAGGCTTCCAAACCCATAGTCATCGAGATATGGAGATTGTTACCTATGTTCTCGATGGAGCATTAGAACATAAAGATAGTTTGGGGACGAGTTCAATTATTCGGCCCGGTGATGTGCAACGCATGACCGCTGGAACGGGCATTAGTCATAGTGAATTTAATAGTTCTAAAACCGATCCAGTTCACCTTTTGCAAATCTGGATTTTGCCCGATCGCACTAATCTAGAACCGGGTTATGAACAAAAGAATTTTCCTCAACCCGATCGATCGGGCAAACTTTGTCTAGTTGGTTCTCGTGATGGTCGCGAGGGATCAATTGTGATTCATCAAAACATTGATTTTTATTCAACTTCACTCCAATTCGGTGAACGCGTGAGTCATACTTTGGCAACCGATCGCATGATTTGGGTGCAGGTTGCCAGGGGTACTGTTCAACTGAATGGACAGGCACTCATAGCCGGTGATGGGGCGGCGATCGAGCAGGAATCCCTCATCACATTAGAAGCCACTACCAATGATTCAGAAGTACTTCTATTTGACATGGCGAAGAACCGCTAGAGGTTGTTAGGGCGATCGTGATGCCAAAGGTTAAGCAGGATGGGCCGAGAGGGTGATTTGGCACGGTTATCGGCATCGATGAGGATGTGTTGACGGTACGGCAGTGATTAGTTTTAGAATAGTGTTCCATATCTTAATCTGAATTGAAAATATGAAACTTCCACCCGGAGGAAACCGATCGGCCAAATAATATGATTTTCAGCCATTTTGGGCAGACTCACCGCTTCAGTTCTCAATTGAGTTGCCCAGAGTTTACTCTAGTGAATTATGCTCCCTTATTGAATCACGCACAACTTCTTGTTCTTGTTCAATCATCATTATCCTCAGGAATCTTCAAGCAGTAAATTTTATTCTCTTACGCCTGTTCACTATCTTCGGCATCACCACGAATAATTCATGACACTAGTAAAATCCTGAATGGGCAGCGGCAAGTTTTTCTCTTGGAATAATTTCCAATTGCCAATTCTGGGCTTGATTTAACGCATTTAATTGACCTTGAGAAATTAGCCAAAGTGCTGTGCGAGTCCGAAGACGGGCGATCGCAATGGGCTGAGAATTAGGATTATCCGGAGAGGTGACACCCCCACAAAAATCGCCTAAATTACCGAAGTTGACGCGAAAACGATCGTTGACGTAATAGCTGTGACTGGGAAGCGGGAATTCGGCGTAAACATGGTGACGGCCTTTCCAAGGTTGGATGACAATTTTGGTGGGTTGCACAATGGTTGGAATGATGTCACTGGGAACAGTAATTGGCGGCGTTTGAGTGCAGGCTGATGCGGTGCGGGGACCGTCGGGCAGGTCGATGTCATCAGCTAAGACCGCCAGTAAAAGGCTGCTGCTCATCAGAACGATCGTCAGGATTAGGGCAGTGCTAGCGGTGGCAAGGGAGAGTTTAAATTTGGGCACAGGGTGTCAGGAGATAACGACGTTATGAAGGAGAAAGTGGTGCATTTAGAATGGCTGCTGCATGTGGTTGGGGTGTGACAGCAATATAGCAAAGGGATGTCGAAGTCTTCTGCGAAGTGGCTTATGCTAAGTTAGGTCTCTAAATATTGAAGATCTCGCAAATGCGATCGGAGTCGAGAAGGGTATGGCTGTTGTGCAGAAAAATCTTATAGGTTCAGTTCCGGTCGATCGGATTCAATATAACGATCAGGGGTTAGTGCCTGCGATCGTTCAAGATCACCTAGATGGCACCGTGCTGATGATGGCTTGGATGAATGCTGAGTCGTTAAATAAAACATTAGAAAGCGGCGAAACTTGGTTTTGGAGTCGATCGCGTCAGGAATTTTGGCATAAAGGCGCAACGTCCGGTCATCAACAAAAGGTCAAAGCAATTCGCTATGACTGCGACAGTGATGCCCTATTGGTGACCGTGGAGCAAGTGGGCGATATTGCTTGTCATACAGGTGCCCGAAGCTGTTTCCATCAAATCAATGGCGCGGTGGTTGCCCCTCCAGCCGATACCTTGTCGCAAGTGTTTGAGGTGATTTGCGATCGGCGTGATCATCCCGATCCAAAATCTTATACGTGCAAACTTTTGGCAGGCGGAGACAATAGTATTTTAAAAAAAGTGGGTGAGGAATGCGCGGAAGTAATCATGGCATTCAAAGATAATGATAAAGATGATATTGCTGGGGAAGTCGCGGATTTGCTCTATCACACCATGGTTGGACTAGCAGCACACCATATAGATATTAAAGATGTCTATCGAAAATTGCAGGCGCGGCGCGGTTAGCGAATCTATTTAAAGCCTCATAGAATTTGGAACAAAGCAGAATTTCTATTGGTCCTGCGGCAACCGAATCTGTATCCAAGCGCCACCTTCGGGATGATTGCGGGCCGTGATCGTTCCCTTGTGTAATTCCACAATTTGACGGACGATCGCTAGCCCGAGACCACTGCCGCTGCTGGGTTGAAATGGTTGAACCAGCGTTTGGGTTTGGGGATGCGAAGAACGAAATTCGTTTGCTATGGTTGATTTCTCGTCTTGGCCATAGACATAGGGTTCAGGGCTTCTAGAACGTGACAAATCGGCTCGATAAAATCGTTCAAATACAAACGGTAAATCTTCTTCTGGAAACCCAACGCCGCCATCAATTAAATCGATTTGAATTAAGGTTGCGGTAGTGTGTAGTTTTGCATCTAATTCCATGCTTCTGTGGCCATTGATCATGGCAGAATCTTGAATCAAACTAAGCTGAAGCAAAATAGGGCGATCGGGCAATGTGTATTTAATACTGTTGTCCAGCAGATTAACTAAGACTCGATGCAATCGGGCATTTTCGCCCTGAAGCCGCAGCACGTCTGGGCCTTTATACGTCAGGGTAATTCGCTTGGCACTGGCGATCGGTTCTAAGGTCAGCCACGCCGATCGAATTAATTCAGGCAAATCAATAACGGTTGCTTTTAAAGGCCGAGTGCCAGCGGTTTCCAAATGGCTCAGGTCAAGAATTTCCTGAACTAAGGTACTCAGTCGAATACTTTCCACCAATAATCGATCGACCCAAGTTCGCAAGGGTGGTTCTAGGCGAGATTGCAATGTTTCAGCGACGAGACGGATGGAGGTGAGCGGGGTTTTTAATTCGTGAGCGACATCTGATGTCCACCGATCGCGTTGCTGCGACAGAGTTTGGGCTTCTGCACGACTTTCCAAAATCACGCCCACTTGATTCCCTCCTTGAAGTGGCAACGCATAAGCCCGTAAGGGATGAACCGTTGGACTGGTAACGTGAGCGACATTTACCGAGACGGGATAATGGTTCCATTCGCGCTGACAAACTCGATTTCTCGATCGGGCTTGGTCGATTAATGAATCCAAATCATAGGATCGCACGACTTCCAGCAGTAGCCGAGGCTTATCCATGTCGTAGTCCTGAATGTCGAGTAATTCAAGGGCAGGCGAATTGCTCCAAATTAATTGATTATCTTCATCCACTTGAAAATAGCCAACGGGCAAGGTCGAGACGATCGCCTTCCAGTTCAAGACTTGTTCTTCTAAAAAAAGATTGCGTTGTCGTAATAGCTCTAGAGAGCGGAGAAGCTGAGATGTGACGGATAGCGATCGGGTGGTTTTGGCGGACGATGGGCTACGGCTCAGATCCTCAGGGAAATCCTCACGGTCATCGATCGCCTTATTCTGAAATTGGGATCCCAGGCAGTTCTGACTGACGCTGTTGTTGGCTAGTTGCAAGGTCTTTAGTAAACGCATCCGATAAATCAGCAGCCCAAAGCTCCCAACCCCCAATCCTAATAAGAATTCCACCAAAACGCTTACCTAAACTCCACTTAAATTTCTGGTCAACTGAACGATCGCAAAGAAACTATAGACTAGCGTACTTCAGCAACCCGGTCTTCTAGAGAAAGCTGCAATACATGCTTCAAGCGACATGCTTCAAGCGACATGCTTCAAGCGACATCGTTAACCGAATCGAGATTTAACCAAGTCGGTAGCCGAAGCCTCGCACCGTGACTAAGTGAATGGGGCGGCTGGGATCAAGTTCGAGTTTTTCACGTAACCACCGAATATGAACATCCACGGTTTTGCTATCCCCAATGAAATCATGGCCCCAAACCCGTTCTAGAAGCTGATCTCGAGACCATACCCGTTTAGGATGGCGTAAAAACAATTCTAAAATCTTATATTCCTTGGGAGACAAATTGATTTCGACATTGCGCACAATCACACGGCACTCTTCTGGATACATGCCAATGTCTTGGTATGAAAGACTGGGTAAGGCTTTAGGAATATTCTCAGGAACAGCGATCGATCCACTGTTGGCTGTGTTATTGGTCGAGGATGGCGGCTGAAACTGGTGCTGGCGACGCAACAAGGCACGGCAACGGGCTACTAATTCTCGCATCCCAAAGGGCTTAGTCAAATAATCGTCTGCACCGACTTCCAAGCCCACGACCCGATCGGTCTCCGTCCCCTTAGCGCTTAGCATCAAAATTGGAACAGTACTCCCCTGCCGCCGCAAGAGCCGACACAAATCAAGTCCATTAATATTAGGCAGCATTAAGTCTAAGATCACCAAATCAGGTAGTAATTCCGGCGTACTCTCCGGGTTCGGGGGATTGAGGCGAAGGATTTCCAAGGCAGTTTTTCCGTCCGCCACCGTGGTTACGTCATAGCCTTCTTCGGTGAGGGCAAGGGCAACAGTTTCTCGGATCAGTTCTTCATCTTCGATTAACAGGATTTTGCCTAGGTTCATGAATAACTCCGTACATTAACGCGCTTTAAAAAATCCATAACCACACAGGAATCATAAAGAGCAAAACAATGGTACTCAGGGCAATACTACTCGCAGCTAAGTCCCGATTCATATCGTACTCTTCTGCCAGAATTAAGCTTGCAAATGCACTAGGCATCCCCGCCATTAACACTAAGCCCAACCGGACATCGCCCGTCAGGCCCAAAAATGATGTCCCAACACCCACGATCGCGGGCAACACCACCATTTTCAACCCCACAGGCACGACCGCATTGCGTAAACTTTTCCAGCCATTAATCTGGGCCAACCGTAGCCCCATCAACAAAAAAGATATGGGGACAACAAACATCAACGATGAACTGGCAAACGTTTCAACATTCACCGGAAAAACAGTTCCTCGACTCAAATAGCCAAGCCCACAGGCCCAAAGCGATGGCACGGTCAAGATGTCGCGGGCCAGAACCCATCCCGAGGCACTGCCTTCTCGTTCACCAAAATGACTGGCAATCAGTACACCAATGAAGTAAGTGCCAATAATGTTTTGCGTCAAACTAAAAAATACGGCCCAGCTAAAGGCGGATGGTTCTAAAATCGTCGGCAAAATCCCTAAGCCAACAAACCCCGTATTGCCCAACATTGCCGCGATAATAAATGGCCCATATTGGTTCCGATCGTAGGTCGGCAGTAACAAAGGCAGCGTCATTTTTTGAGATTCGTATCGACGTTTCACAAATTCAAGGGACTGCAACGCCACCCACGCCATCAGCAATCCCACACTCAAGGTGCCGACAGTAATGGCTGGAGCAAGGCCAATTTCTCCGGAGATCTTACTGTGGCGCGATAAGTCAAAAATCTGCCACGGTACCCCAAACCAATACAAAGCGCGTCCGAGCCAGTAGGGGGTTTCCTGTGGCAATATCCGTAGCAATAGAATTCCAACCGTTACCCAGACAATCAGGGGGGTGTAGGCATGTATTAGCGTATCAACCATGATTCTCCGCAACAACGATCGTCATTTTCACTGAATTTCAAAGTCTAGGGGGGGTAGGGGAGAACTGGAGCAACTCGTTTAGGTTGGCGAGGAAGCTAGGACTGGGCGGATTGCCAGGTCGAAATTTTCCACTGGTTGTTTTGACGCAGCAGAGTATATTGCACCGTCAAGTCATCTGTTTGTTGGTCTTTGAGGGTATTGCCTTCATAATATTTGCGCAGTTCACGAATGTTCGCTGTCACCAAGGCTTCATTGGCATTGGTCGTGCTCACTGAAACTTTTTTAATGTCAACTGCATGTTCATATTCCACATGGGCACCATCGCGCTGGGCTTGGGATGATGAGCGTTGCCACTCGGAAAGTTTTGGTTCCATCAGCGCTTTTTCAAGCTGGTTGCTGGAATAACCGGACCCCATCGCCGCTTTTTTTACAGTGAACCATAGATCAAGGACCTGCTTTGCAGTTGCATTATTTAAGTCGCCCTCAATCGGGATCGGTTGGTTAGGAATGACCGTTGTGGCAGGAGTAACCACGGGGATCGGGGTTGGATCGGGATTCCGGTTCGCATATTCTTTGCTGAGTCGCCCGAGGCCCAACCCGATCGCCATCACACCTAAGCAACCCAGCGCCCAGGGGAACCACAGTGGATATCGCCATGAGGATTGCCATTTTGCATTGCGACGCGGCGGTGCACCTTTGACACGACGATGGCGATCGTCCGATTGGGAATGACGAGGGGCTTTTAGGCTTGGCTCGCTGGTGGGATTGTGCGTTGCTCCAGCGCCAATAGCACCGACTGTTCTAGCGGCCATAGCACCGATGACGGGAGCAACATGTGGGTTCGAGGGTGAGCTTTTTTGAGCACTTTTTGCGTTAACTTGGCTCTTTTGACTGGACGATTGCGATCGGGCTTTGCCTTTGCCATCTGGGACAATTGCCTCTGGAATTGGGGCTGAGTCCTCGAACTGGAGGAGTGCGCGTCCGCTCCCGACATTGACTGACTCCAGAGCCAACGATCCGATCGGATGGCCTAAGCTGGAACTGCCTGAACTTAAACCGCTCGGGCGAACGGCAGACCCGTCACTCCAGACATCCTCACGGCCCACGACGATCGCTGGACGTTGAGCCTGCTCTGAGGGGTCAGCCGGAAGTTCTTCGAGATACACCTGAACTTTTTCATCGGCAAAATAGTCTTTCAAGGCTGCATGGCGCTGGGACAGATCGCGAAAGTGGGGAAACACTTCACTGCCCAGCCAGCGCTCCGCATAGAGGCACAACCCAGGCAACCAATCGGGAGATCCTTGAGAATGTTCACGAATGAAGGCGATCGGTTCATATTCTTGGCTGAGTTCTAGAAGGCGATTCGCTTCTTCGGTTTGGCCGAGCAACAATGCACAGACGGACTGTTCTAAATGGACATCCTGACGAGCACTGAGCTTAGCGAGTAGATGCTTAGCGCGGCGAATTAGGGCAGGCTGATGGTCGGCGAATCCACGGGCAATTAGGGCATAAGTAGCCAGGTAGGTCGCCACAGCCGAAGGGCGGCGTGCTTCTTCCTCAAACAAAATTTGCTGTTCTTCCGCTGTCAAATATCCGCGCAATTGCTGCACAAATCGTAAAAAGTCGTCAATGCCCAAGCCCGACTGGTCATCGCCCGCGCCATCAATGCCATCACGTTCCCGCAGCATCTCCTGAAGAAGTTTCAATCCTTTTTTCCGATCGCTGGGATACTGATGGTCCGGCAAGGCTAAAAGCTCTAGAACTCGGTATGGGCGAAGTCTTAGAAGGTCCGACTGAATCTCCCCCCGAATCCCAGCAAACAGTCCCTCTCGGACCAACAACTCTTCGCCAGTTTCAAGGGCTTCAGCGGCGGTTTCGTGCTGTCCCTGCTGCCAATGTTCACGACCCAAATCAAGGCAGGCTAGGGCGATGGTTAAAACGGTGTCAGCCAAAGCAATATTGGGATCGCCAAATTGTCCATTTTTCAGGCTACTCGACCCATTCCCCAAGCGGCCACTGCTGAGATAGGGCCGTCCGACTTTGAGGACTAGCTCATATTCTCCCAGCTCTTGTAAAATCAACAATGCCCCGACTAGGTGCTCGTCAGCAATGTCAATGTGAGGGGTTAGGTCCGGTGTTTCAGGGCGACTGCTACCCGAGTCTGAGGTAGATAATTCTGGGTCGTAGGCTGTTGATAAAAAACGCTGATCATAGTCAAAACGCCGATCGGCATCGGTCAATATTGCGTAAGCTTCATCCAACAGTGCCCGTCTTGCCCCGATCGCATTTGCCGAATATTCCCGTCTGGGCATTTGATGAGTCCGATCGCCATGAGCTTGCTTCAGATGCTCAGCAGGAGCCTGAATCGGTAAACCCAGAATTCGATAGTAATCAAGCGGTATGCGCACAGTCTAGGTCCCCAGTAATTGCCTAACAATATTCAGAATGGTGATGCCCACGTCGTCTTCAATAATCGACTCTTTTGATTAGCTATGGGGTGAATATTTAAGATTGAAAGCTTTCAAAATTTAGGAATATCATACATGGTCCGAGCAGACTCAGGCACTTGGTCTCGCCATCTCATCGAACAATTAAAATCTGTGATGAAAATATATTTTTGGCGAAGTGGGGAAATCGAAAGATGACGGGAGACAAGGTTTTACGATAAAGTTTTACGATATTGTGCTTAACTGCGTAGTGAACGACCTGGATTTACGGTCTAAGGGTTCAGTTTCGGACAGTTTAAGCATTGCAGTTTCCAGCGAGTTAGGACTTCACCCATGGCTTACGAACGCATATATCCGGCTCAGTCTGTTGAACCTGCTCAAATCACCCGAGACGAAGGGTTGATGCTGTATGAGGATATGGTTCTAGGACGGACCTTCGAGGACAAATGTGCTGAGATGTATTATCGCGGCAAGATGTTTGGATTTGTCCATCTTTACAATGGTCAAGAGGCAGTTGCAACGGGCGTTATTCGTGCGATGCGTCAGAGCACAGACTACGTATGCAGTACCTATCGGGATCACGTTCATGCATTGAGCTGTGGTGTTCCAGCCCGTGAAGTGATGGCGGAATTGTTTGGTAAAGCGACAGGATGCAGCAAGGGCCGGGGCGGTTCCATGCATTTGTTTTCTGCTGAGCATGGTTTGCTGGGCGGTTTTGCCTTTATTGGCGAAGGGATTCCAGTGGCATTGGGTGCAGCTTATCAGACCATGTATCGTCGCAAGGTCATGGGCAATGCGTCGGCAGATCAAGTGACAGCTTGTTTCTTCGGCGATGGTACGTCGAATAATGGTCAGTTTTTTGAGTGTTTGAATATGGCGGCGCTGTGGAAGCTGCCAATTATTTTTGTGGTGGAAAACAATCGTTGGGCGATCGGGATGGCCCACGAGCGATCGACCCCTGAGCCAGAAGTCTACAAGAAGGGTGCAGTTTTTGGGTTGCCTGCCTATGAAGTGGACGGGATGGACGTGTTGCAGGTGCGCCGGATTGCTCAAGAAGCCGTTGAACGTGCCCGTGCGGGTGAGGGGCCAACCTTGATTGAGGCGTTAACCTATCGCTTCCGGGGACATTCCTTGGCGGATCCCGATGAGTTACGATCGCGTGAAGAAAAAGATCAATGGTTCCCCCGTGATCCAATCAAGCAGCTCATGAAGCATCTGACCGAAAATGGTGTGGCGACGGCGGAAGAACTGAAAGGCATCGACAAGAAGATTCAGATTCATGTTGAAGATTCAGTTGAGTTTGCTCTATCGAGTCCTGAACCCGATCCAAAGGATCTTTATAAGTACGTATTCGCTGAAGATTAAGGGCTAGTTCTTATGTATGAGATGAGTCCAGAAAGCTGGCAAGACTGGTTAGCGTTGATTTCTGGCGGAGTCGTGGTGGTTATTATCGCATGGCGAATTTCTAAAACTCCGCCGATGTAGGAATGAAGAATAGTGAATGCAATGGTTCTTCATTCACTATTCTAGATTTTATTCCGATCGCGTTTAATTTTCTCACGCCAAGCTTCAACGAGTTTGGTTTTCTTTTTCTGTTCCCACACAAATAAACCGCCCATGAGAGCGATAACGCCTGCTTGTACGGCAAAGTTTGGGATTGCTGTGTCGAGATTTCGGTTAGCTAGAATTTGGGACAAGAACACTATGCCGCCAATCACGCCTGATGCACCACAGCCTGCATAAACAAATAGTCTTATGTTTCGGTACGGAGCCATGGTTTCGGCGCGCAATAGGGCATATTTGTCGGGGTCGGTATCGAGAAGGCTATTACGCTTTGCGGGTTGGGACATGGAGAAGGATGGGGATGTGGGATTAATCTAAAATCTAGTATGGTTTATTTTACGGGTCTCTGTTAACATTAGATCTGACTTTTGCCGATGTAGCTCAGTGGTAGAGCACCTAACTCGTAATTAGGGGGTCGTGAGTTCAACTCTCATCATCGGCTTTCTCGTCAAGTCCTTATTGGCGGACGGCTTTTATGGCTCTTGCTGCATAGTAGTGATTTTATGGGTACAACTCTGAACCGTCCCAACCGTCTTCAGTTCTGGCTTAACGATCGCCATCTTCGGCTGATCCATTTGAACTAAAATCCGATCGGTCAATCGCTCCACCAACCAAATTTGTTCTTCTAAAGATAGTAGTTCGAGTTCTGCAACAATTTGTTCTAAGGCCACCGATCGATCGTCATTCATTTTGTTTACTCAGTGATCGAATTAACCAATTTCACACCCGAATGACAAAACTTTGTAATCCAAAATTCTAAGTCTGAATCTGGAATTGCCGATCGTAGATTGGCTTCTATTATTTCTGCTTGCGCTAAAGACTGAGCCAAAGCAAATACCGTGGAACCTGAACCCGACATCATTACACCTAATGAATTAGTCTTTGAA
>JAYUEW010000230.1:0-2960 GCA_043739045.1 Synechococcales cyanobacterium | reverse complement strand
CGGTTTGTATGATGACGTAGTTTTGATTGATTTCACCTTAGAGGAAGATGAATTCTCGCCATTGTTTTATGGTTTGGATGCATTCAGTCGGGCGATCGGGACCGTATTGCCAGAAGCAGAAGCTCGAACAATTGCCCAATTGGTAAACGATCGCGAGTTAAGTGCGCCCGTCGGAGATTTGTATCGGGAAGTGGGGCGGCGGACTATTTTGCCGTTTTCAATAGCAGCGGGAACCTGTGCTGCGGTGCCATTGCCGTTTGCGACGATGCCATTGTTGACGGGCATTCAGATTTCGATGGTAATAGCGCTAGGACAACTTTATGGGCAAATATTAACTCCGGCTCAGGCGGGGGGATTGGTGAGTACTATTGCCGGAGGATTTGTGGCGCAGACAATCGGGCGGGAACTAGTGAAGTTAATTCCAGGATTTGGTAGTGTGATTGCAGCGTCTTGGGCGACGGCTTATACCTGGGCATTGGGTGAAGCGGCCTGTGTATATTTTGGCGATCTGATGGGTGGAAAAACGCCTGATCCCAAACGAATTCAGGCGTTAATGAAGGATTCTTTTGAAACCGCAAAGTCGAAGCTTCAGCCTTAAAAGAAGTTCCTAATTCCAAGGTTAAACCCACGCTATTATGAATTCAATCCAGTTTCTAAATCAATCTTTAAACTACTAGTGACAGCAGGAACCTCTATGGTTGTTCAATCTGTTATCTCCAAAGTGCCGCCGATTGTCACCTGGGATATTTTGCCCGACACTTATCAACTCCCTGATGACCCTGTGGAAAATATTCAACAACCTCGTCTCGCCGCTGGACTCAATGATGCGCTGAGTAGTAACGATCGTGTTCCTGCCGAGAGTCTGATAGCGTCTAATTTTGCTCTAACAGCCACCATTAATCAAAAAACAGTTGTCAAAGCTCCCGACTGGCTTTACGTTCCCCGAATCAATGAACCTCTGAATCAACCGCGCAGTCCATCCCAGCCGATTCGTCGGAGTTACACGCCTTGGACGGAAGGGGAGGGTGTGGCGATCGTCATGGAGTTTTTGTCTGAAGATGACAATGGCGAACATTCTGCGCGAGATTTGCCGCCCTATGGAAAACTCTATTTTTACGAGCAGATTTTGCAGGTTCCGACCTATGTGATTTTCGATCCACAGGAAGGCTTGATGAATGTCCGTCAACTTCAAAACGGGACGTACCAAATTATTCCCCATAATGCGGACGATCGGGTTTGGATTCCATCCGTAGAACTATTCCTAGGGGTTTGGATCGGGATCCGGGAAGGCGTTCCAGCTAAATGGCTACGGTGGTGGGATGCTCAGGGAAATCTCTTGCTCTGGGCTTCTGAACAAACTGAACAAGAACGCCAACGCGTCGAACTTGAGCGACAACGGGCGAATCAGGAAGCCGATCGGGCAAATCAGGAAGCCGATCGGGCAAATCGGGCGGAAGCTGAACGCGATCGTCTTCTGGCAAAACTCAAAGAGCTGGGTTTGGATAAAATTTAAGATCTAGGAAAGGGTCAGAAACTTCTCAAGCGCAATCGTAATGTCTTTCGGCCAGCGACGAACGGTTTTGACCCATTCAATGTTTTTGTATCTTGCATCTAAATCCAAAACAGAAACCCAATTACTTTCTGCTTCATCGCGCGCACCACTGACCCAAAGCGCTCCGGTATAGGCTGCGCGCATATCTGCAAAACGGGGATATTTCCGAATGATATTTCGCATTTCACGAATGGCCTCGTCAATATTGCCTAATTGATAAAGTGCCAGCGCACCATTAGCTCGGGCGATAGCAAAGTCAGGTGCAAGTAATGCGGCTTTCTTAAAATCAGTCAAGGCTTCATTCCATCGACGCAATCCACCACGCGCATTCCCACGATTGTTGTAGGCTGCGGCATCATTTGGATCTAATT
Organism: Synechococcales cyanobacterium; assembly: GCA_043739045.1. GTDB lineage: Bacteria > Cyanobacteriota > Cyanobacteriia > Leptolyngbyales > Leptolyngbyaceae > JAAFJU01. The sequence goes on along the minus strand of JAYUEW010000230.1, from coordinate 1,037 downwards.
CAATGACGTGGTTATAGTCAGCTATTGCTTCTTCAAATTTTTCCAGTCCTTCATAGGCCGCACCACGGTTCAAATAAGGATCGGATGACTCTGGTGACAGGACAATTGCTTGATTAAAGTCTTCGATCGCAGACGCTAATTTCCCTTGACTAACCCGAGAATTTCCTCGATTGCTAATTAGTGCTGGATTGTCCGGAAGTAGTTCAATTAATTCAGTCCAAAAAACCTCCGCTTCTCCAAATCTTCCTTGATTGGTTGCACCAAATGCCTGCTCGCGAAGCGTTGCAATCCGATCGTAAGTTTCCTTGAGGGGCGATTCAGATGTGGGTTCTGCGGCGATCGCTGGTTGCGTGATCGCAAAAAGACAAAGCAATGCGATCGTAGTAATTAGATTGAAAAGACGACGCATAAGATTGCTTGCTCCAAAACTGAATATCTACCTAGATGAGGCTTTGTAAAGTATTGTAACAAATCTTGGGGCTAAAATCTTGCGCTAATAGTTCAGCGATAGGTCTCGATAAAGTGACGAATTTTATCAATTGTATTGGGTTGACAATCTTCGATGATGAAGCGTTCTTGATCGTCCCAAATCACAGGTAGGCCGATCGCTTTGGCTAGTTGCACGTCGAAATCGTCGAAGAATTCAATGCCGTTCTCGTCAATGTCTGACGGTGGCATAAATTCAAATTGAAGGTGAATGCTCCGATCGCTCATCACTTGAATGACGGGTTCGCCCATTTCGTCAAATCCGGAGAGTTGGATTTCTTGTATGGTTTCCATTTGGAATATTGTAAATTTATTTATTTGGTTTTGGGCAAGGGGAGCCATGCCCAAAAGGTTGTTTGATGGATTGAATTTATGAATGCAAGAACAACATTACGTCACCTTCTTGAACTACATATACTTTTCCTTCACTACGCACTAGTCCCTTTTCTTTGGCCGCATTCATCGATCGGTATTCCACCAAATCTTTATACGAAACCGTTTCGGCGCGAATGAATCCTTTTTCAAAATCGGAGTGAATCACACCTGCCGCC
>JAYUEW010000229.1:0-3348 GCA_043739045.1 Synechococcales cyanobacterium | reverse complement strand
TTCAAAGATCGTTTAATCGAAGACTTTAATGACGAAGTAGGACGAGGTAAAAAGTCGGGCAGTGAAGCCAATAAATCTTTCCGATCGCCGCAAACTTTTACACCCAGACCACCACAGCTAAAACTTTTTTTAAGGACGATAGGATAACCATTTTTCTCAGCAAATTGCAAGGCTGCTTCTGAATTTTTTACCGCAGCTACCACAGGAGCGCGTAACTCAAGCTGATGAACTACTTCTAAGGTTTTGTGTTTGAATAAAGATGCTTCAAAAAATTCTGGACTACCTAGAGAAGCTTTAAGAATTTCTAAAACGTGATCAGTCATCAAATCTGTAAATTCGTCTGCATGTTGGATAACATAATGAATCAAAACAACTGTAGTCTCATCGCCAAAAATCACTAGATCTGGCTGCCAAACTTTGATACTTTCTGCTAATTGCTGCAAAAGTTTAACAGCATTCATTGTCTTGATTAAGGGAAAAGAACTTTTCGTTAAAAAGAAAATCCGATCAAGATAACGAGTTTTAGCAATAAATGACTGCGGAAAACAAATGGCAGCAACTTCAAACCCAGCATTTTTTAGAGCTTTCGGCAGTCTAGCAAGACCAACAATGGCTGGATCTGATGAAAAGATGAGGAGTCTTGGAATTTTCATGTTTCTTACAAATATTAGAAGAGATATTTTTATTTTTAAACACTATATTGATCAACATGCTCTATGCAATCCGTAAAACTATGTAGTTTTCGCAGGGTCATTCCAATGCTAGGAAATGCGATCGTGGCAAGGGCCGTGATCCACTATGGGGACTGGGTTGTGAGTAGTCCGACAATCCAAGCAATACACCACAATGCACCTGTGTAACCCTGCATGATAGTCTTCCGTTGCTTGCAATTTTTATATCGTTTTAATATGCCCGAATCTTCTTCAAAAATAACCCTAGATTTGAGACCCGTAATTACGAATCTTAAATCTAGGGTTAATGATCTCATCTGCTTCAAATTAAGAACATAACAGTAGTTTTGAACCCAATGTTACAATTTATTCTTCTGAGGAACCAGTTATCGTTTTAGAACGACGACGTAGAGCAAATTTACCGACGATCGCACCCATAGCCCATATCAATCCAGGCTCAGGAACACGCTTTGAAACGGGTGGCTTAATTTCAACACTCGGTACAAGAATAGAAGGTACAACTGGAGGCACTGGAACTACAACTGGAGGCGCTGGAACTACAACTGGAGGCGCTGGAACTACAACTGGAGGTGTTGGGACTACAACTGGAGGCGCTGGAACTACAACTGGAGGTGCTGGAACTACAACGGGAGGTGCTGGAACTACAACTGGAGGTGTTGGAACTATAACTGGAGGTGTTGGAACTATAACTGGAGGTGTTGGGACTACAACGGGAAGTGTTGGGACTACAACGGGAGGTGTTGGGACTACAACTGGAGGTTTCACTGTAGGACTATTTACAAAAGCTTCACTCCCACCATTAGAAAATGCTTGAACATGCATCCCAACTCTCATAGAGCCGTTGGTCATATCACTGATCACATCTTTCAATGTCTTAGTAGGCGTTAAGTTAAAGAGTACACTTACCCATTCTCCAGGGTTAACACCTTGCTGAGACACAGGAGTATTTGCCTTGATACCAAAATCTGAGACAAACTTATTCGTAAGACTGTTTCCCCCGGGAAGATTCAAATTACCTGATGCGACAGAATAATCAACACCAATTCCACTATCTGCGATCGGTCCAACACTTTTTAAAACGTTGCTATTATCAAAATAAATTTGGGTAATAGAGGAAGCTGCTAAACCAACATTAGAGAACTTAAACAAAACCGATGATGATGAGAGATTATCGTTTCCATTAGCATCTGTCACGTCTAGAAACAATTGACTTTCACCCGCAGCCGCATTGGTAGCACTGTTACTAGTAATGTTGCCAAAGTTAAATTGGAAAGCCTGTGCAGGTAAAGCCGCGAGAATAGTCCCTGAGATGAAAATAGACGAAGTTGTTAGAAGAAATTGAAAAGATTGAGTGTATTTAGACATTTTTGGTGAACCAATTTGCACTTACTAGAATGCAGATACGGGTAGACAATATAATCTATTCAATTAAATTGTGTTATTTGTTACCTATATCTAATATCTAAGATGACCGCTATATCCAAGAAAGTGCCATAAAATAAAATATTTTTATCTCTACTTTATGAATTCATATTATTCATTGTATTTTCTTGCTTGTTTTTCAGGCAAAGATTAAATAAGAAAATATTCTCCATATTTTCACCATACTTATGTCGAACTGATCCTATCTATTGATAGATTCGATCCGTACAATTATCTAAATTAAAGTAGGTTATAGTGTACTCCTACGTAATAGTTTTCTAGTTTTCTTGGCAGTCGTTTAAGGCGATCAGAAGCCCCATAGAATTACTGATGGTCAAAGACCGACCAAAGATAATCGCTGACGCTCACATTCTTTTCCATCCATCCATTGAGTAATAGTAATTCCTGAACCACTTGCCGCATTAATATAGCCGATGATCTGTGGTTCGTCGGAGACCATCGGGCTTCCATCAACAAGTGCGATCGTCGCGTTAGAATTCACTTTAATCTGGCAGTCTTCGACGATGGCCCATGTCCGATTGTTGACCATTGGTTTAGTTATTATTGCAACTGGGAAATGGGTGATGATAGGCTGTGAATGAATCTCCAAAAAGAAACCCTAGATTTGAGACTCCTAATGGCGAATCTTAAATCTAGGATTAATGATTTGAAATTATTCTAAATTGAGAACCCAAGTTTCAGACCTAAGGCCGCATGAATAAACAATAATGCCATCAAACCACTGCCAATATAAGCGTGAGCTTTCCTTGCGCTGTCGCCTGGGCCTTTAAACCCAAAAGCCGCTAAACTTCCATTGATTAGCAAAAGCGCAATCACGGTAGTTCCGGTAATGAAGTGAGGACTTTCCAAAATCGGTTTGTTTTGCATCACGAGTGACAGCAATCCACCGGAATAACCCGCAATTAAAAATATCGCCATTAGAGGTGCGGCTTTACGGTGTATTTCACGGTTTTTCAATGCCTCTTCTTTATCTTCAGAGGTGCGGGCTTTCCAACCTGCGATCGCTACCCCGCTTCCCATAACAAAAGCAACGATCGCCATCATCAATGGATGTCCCCAATGGACGATCGGCTCCGGCACGCCCAAACTCCGAAACGTTGCCGCTGCGGGTTCAAGTATTTTTGCAATATCCATGTGATGATTCTCTCTAGATTCGGTCTACACTGAACGGCCTGAATGGTACCGCTATAATATTGTATCGATTTTTTAACAA
>JAYUEW010000228.1:0-9336 GCA_043739045.1 Synechococcales cyanobacterium | reverse complement strand
GCAAAACCGTCATACTGACGCATGAAGGGAGAGTGATAGGCGAGTACGATGTCATCCTTAGGGATACCTCGATCGGTGAGTTCGTTGGCGACGCCGACTTCGGTACCGTCGTATTGGATCCAAATTTTATTGCCTTCTAAATCCATATGAATCAAGGTGCCATAAACTCGACGTTCATCTTGCCAGCCTGTGCGGAGGAGTTGATAGCGATCGTGGTCTGAGTCAAAGACAAGTTTCATTTGAATCTCACCATAGGCAGGTTGGATCTGACTGTGTTCGGTCAAAATTTCTTGGATGGCTTGTCGGTACTGAGTTAGTTTATCCATTGGATACCTCCGGTTTTGATATTGTAAATCACTAGCAAAATTTTCTGCTCTTGGATAATTTCTTCCACAAATCTGAGTCTGAAGAATTGATCGTAGGTTTGGCTAGGGACGGCTAGGTAGAGCTTTCGATCTGGCTCTTGGGCGCGGAGGGCGTGACGATAGTTGAAGTATTGTCCGACGGCGGTGTGAAACTCGGAGATGGCAGAGGGTTTGGTGAAGCTTTTGATCTCTACTGCAATCTTTTCCGTGTTGCGTTGGGCTGCGAGGAGACGTTCTGCGCCGAGGTCGATTTGCATCTGGACATCACCATAATCCACGGGAAACGGATCATGAGTGACTTGCCAGCCCTCGACAATAAGGGCAGTTTTGACGACATCATGGAATAGATCTTTTGCCATTACTCATTTTCTCTCTTATCACGACCCATTTGATATTCAATATCATAATTGATGATGAAGTGGTGCTGAGTTAGGCGGCGATCGTACCTTAGAGGCTGTTTGAAAAGTCCTTGCGTTGGTATCAAAACACCCGATCCCCCTAGCCCCCTTAAAAAGGGGGAACCGGAATCTGGCTCATAGTCCCCCTTTTTAAGGGGGATTTAGGGGGATCGGGTGCTTATTATCACCACGATTAACTTTTCAAACACCCTCTAAGTGTTGTCTTCTTCTTGAGGTAGAAGAGGTCGTACAAATTCTAACAATGCAGGAATACTGGATTGAGTCACTTCCCATGTCAAATCAAGGTCAACTTTGTTGTAGTCATGAACGAGCTTGTCCCGCATTCCAGCGATTTGTTTCCACGGGAGCTAGATCTCGATTCATAAATAATTTTTGCCGTGTTGAGAATTTCGTTGCGGCGAATCCAGTTAGCGCTATTGATGACTGATTTTTTGGTCAGGAGGTCTACGCTTCGGTGGGATAGCTCTTCTAGCTCATATTGCATATCTACGAGATCGATAAGACTTCTTTTGACATTGGGAGTGAATGTGATCAGGATATCGATGTCGCTATCGGGGCGAAAGTCGTCGCGGAGAACTGAGCCAAAGAGGGCAAGCTCAATGATGTGCTGCCGTTGGCAAAATTCTTCTAGCTGGTCTGGATTAATACTTAGCCGATCGTATAATTCTGGCTTGACTGATAGAAGTTCCATGACTCATTTCCTTCGTTGGCGCGACCCATTTGATATTCAATATCATAATTGATGATGAAGTGGTGCTGAACTAGGCGGCGATCGCGGATGGGGTAATCATATATTCAATGGCTTGAGGGTTGTCGATGCGTTGAGAGGCTTGAAGGATTTCGATGCTGACGACGTTGCCTGCTGCGTCGAAGTCTAGGATGATTCCGGGAATTTCTTCGCCGCTTTCTTCGATTTCGGTGTCTTTGAGTATGATGCGAATCGCGTCAACTTCGGGATCGTATTTAATCTTCATGGGTGGCTCCAATATTTTGGATTTGGCTGATGCGATAGACGGTTTGGTGGAAACTTGAAATTCACTACTCGTCTCCTCCCTTGTCGCGACCCATTCGATATTTAATATCATAGTTGATGATGAAGTCGAGTTCTTCGTCGGTGAAGCCATAGTGTTGGGCTAAAACACGATCGATTTCGTCAATGATGGGTTTTGAGTTTTTTGGATAAAATTTATCGAATTCAACCCATCCTGTATGCTTGTACTGAATTCGACTACGGGAACTTTTTCGCTTCAGATCTTCCATTAGCTCAGCATTAAGTACAGTGATTCTGTCCCGAAGCTCTGCATTCATAAGCTCTAACTCAATAGGAAAATCTAGCAAAAGTTCACGCCCACAGTGATAAGCGTCAGAGTATGCAATATAAAAGAAGTAAAATAAACCACTGTTGATTAATGCACATACAATCACTGACGCTTCATAATTTTCAAAACAAAATATCTTATAATCTTCAGACTTCTTGATCCCATCTCTTTCGTTAAAAAATAAGGTACAAAATCAAAGCACTTGACAAAGTATGAAGCTATTCTGTGAGCGTAGATTTCATTTTTTCCATTTCTAGAAACATGATTTCTTATGAACTTTCTTTGGGAATGCAGTTTTTCAAGAACAGATTGACCTAATTTTCCAGGAAGTTTAGGAATCAGTCCTCGTAAAATATCCTGGACTTGAAAATCTATGTAATTGATACAAGGAAACAAATTTTCGCGTGCTTCTGTGTTCCACCTGAAGAATTCAGTAGTAAATTTTGTTGGTGATGATGTTTTGCTATCTCCTACTTGACCAAAAACTATTGTCAAGCGCATCTCAACCCCTTCAAATAGGACTGAAGGATTGCGATTTCCAGAATAGTGACTGAAATGAGATCGGCTTAGATTTTTAAGCAGCAAATCACTGGTTTCTGTCATATTCTGAGTAGAAACTAAGCTCATAGGAACAATCATTCCAATCTCCCCATCCCTTCTAAGTAGATGAAGGGATCTTTCAAGAGTGTAAGCAAATAGATTTTGACTAGATTCGGTGACATAATTCTTGAGTTGATACTGGTGTTTGATCTTGTTGTACAAAACATATGGTGGATTACCAATAATCACATCAAAACCACCGCGATCGATAATGCTGTAAAACTCAATAAACCAATGAAAAGGCTGATGACTCTCTCGCCATTTCTTGAAGACAGCAGGTTTATCCGCATCAACACCGTATTCTCTCGCAAGATAACGATTCAGTTCATCATTTAGTTCTGCCAATCGTCGTCGCAGTTCCTTCTTAGAATCTCGGAAATCCTCAGCATTCATGCCAAATTCCGTTTGCATCTGCCGGAACCGTTGAAACGCTTGGTCTGCCAGTTCAGCCTTTTCATCAATCCGACTTGCATCATCCTGAAAATCAAGTTTGAGCTGACCGCCATCTTGTTTGATCGCCTTCCGCACCTCATCCAAATTCGCAAACCCCACCAACGTATTCCCAGCCCGAATATTAAAATCAATATCCGGCAACGGTTCCAGCCCAAAGTTCGCTTGCTTCGGCTGTCGTTCCACCTGCGCCACCAGCTTCAGAAATAGCCGCAGCTTACAGATTTCTGTCGCCTCTTCCATGATGTCCACACCATAGAGGTTATTCAGCATAATCGACTTCAATACAAAATATTTTGGATTTGGATGCTTCTCCATTTCCATCAGGACCGATCGAAACTTCTCATAGCGCGGTTTTGCATTCTCTTCCCGAGACAATCGCAGATCATCCTCATCTACAAATCCCTGCATTCGCTCCAAACAAGCCGTATACATCGGCTCCAAAATATTCAGCGCCGCAAACAAGAATGCTCCCGATCCACAAGTTGGGTCCAGCACCGAAACCTGCTCGATCGCCTGATAAAATGCCTTCAATAAATCCGAACTTTCGCAACTCGTAATCACATCCTGCGCAAACTGCCGAATATCTAGATTGTACGTAATCAAATCATTAATACTCGCTACTTCCCCCGCCGCCAATTTCTCCCGTAAATCCAGCGCCCTCGATCGTCTCGCCACATGCTCCCGCCAAGTCTCCGCCGGCAACGCGATCGCCTCATCCCCGATCGCCTTATTCCATCCACCCCGCTGCGACACATCCTCAATTCCGATCGCAATTTCAGCAGGCAATTCTACATCAATGCCTTTTCTCACCGCATCATAAAGGTAGCGATCGGGACTCTCCCGTAACAGCGCCCACACTGTCCCCTCGGGCTTAAAAGCAACCTTGCAGCCCTTTTCTGCCGCATCAAACAAAAATGGAATAATCGTATTCTTACTAATGTATTCCGTAATATCTTCCTTGGTATAGTACGCCCCCATTTGTTTATTGTTAATGTACTTCTCAAAGATATAACCCAACACGTCAGGATTGATTTCCTTCTGATTACGCAAAGGGCGATCGTCCAAATGCCAATCAAACTCATCAAAGAATGCAAAAACTTTTTCAAAGGCTTCATCCGGCACCTGAATTGCATCATAGGTTTCCTCAAGCTGATGCACCTCAAACAGCCCACCGTTTAGATACGGGACTTCGCCCAAAAGCTGATCTAGAGGCTTATCGCGTCCCGGCTTCCCCAATCCCTCATGGAACAACTTCAGCAAAAACTGTCGATAAAACGAATAAAACTCACCTTCACCCAACTCCGATCGACATCGCTTCAGCCGATTTTGCAAATAGTGAGGATCGCCATCCAAAAAGTTTTTCTTCTGAATAAAATACACAAACATCAATCGATTCAACATCAATGATGCATACCAAGACCGATCGAACTCCGACTGAATCCCATCAATAAACGTCAGAAACTGCTTATGCTCTTTCTCAAACCGCGTGAAAAATGCCTTCGTAACTTTCTCAACATCAAACGCCTTCTTCACCCGCTGCGCCACATCCACCAGCGTCAGCCGCTCCTCCTCAGCAAAGGCAACCGCCAACGCCTCCAACTTAAGGAACAACCGATCCGCCGACTGCCCCACCCGATACTCCTCAAACCTCGGGGCCAACGGTTTCCCCGGCTCCTGCCTGACCCACATCCAAGTCTGCGCCTGCTTCGCCCCATCCCCAAAAACTAGCAAATGAGACTTGCTATATTCCGTCAACTGCCGATCGAGCTTCACCCGCACCGATCGAGCCGGAATCACCTCAGTCAAGCATTGATAGACAATGAATCCCCGCTTCTGAGCGATCGCCACCACCTCAAACACCTCACCATCGACCTCGAAGGGTAATTTAACGCGATCGACCGTATCCCAGCCTAGTTCCTCAATAAACAAGGACTCAAAGTCAAACGTCTGGAGATACTTCAGGGCAGATTGGCGATTGAGCGTCATAACGAATACGGTGAATTGTCTACTCCCTTAGTTTTAACCCCTAAATAACCCCATAGAACAAATAATCTGCGCCCCATCGCGCTTTTCCTCCGAATTAATCACACAGAGCGCATCATGCTCCCGCAAAAACGTCACCAACCGCGCCAATTGCTCATCACTCACCCCTGATTTTAGCTCTCGATTCAGCCGCCCGATCGCATGTTGCTTCAGCGGATACCGCAGGATATCTTCAATGGCCCGCTCCAGCATCTCCCACTCAGCCCCCATCGCCAACAACGGCGTAGATTCCCGCACATACTGACTGTACGCCAGCAACCGATCGTAGGTCCGAGCCGCCGCACTCCGTCGATTCCCCAACGTGCCCGCCACCGTCTTCGTCTGCTCCGCGATCACCGCCGCCCCCCTAGCCACCAAATCATGATGCTGAGGATCACAGGACAACGGCGGCGTGTCAATGCTACATCTCGCCATCCGCAGAATCCGCATTTGCGACTGGGTGACACTATTCCCAGATCTATCCACCCAAGTCAAGGCATCCGTACCATTATTCGTCCGCAGGTACAACAACACCCCCTCAGGATTCGCCCCCGTCGGCCCATGCTCACGGCTTGAATACACCATCTCCGGCAATTTCTCAATAATCCCTTTCAACTCCGGATTCGCATCTATCGCACTCTGCCAGATCTGCAATGCTTCTGAGGTCAGATCCACCTCCCCTTCCCCAGCTTCATCCAACACCCCCGATCGCTCATTGTAGAGATTCATCAAAAAATCTCGGGCTTGCTCATCCTCAAAGAACGCCTCATCGGTGCCCACCACTTCCTGATTCTCACTGAGCCGATCGCGCAACCGCCCCCGCAAATTAATCAACTGCTCCACCCCATCGGCGGGCAAAAATGAGTAGCACATGATTTCCTCTGCCTGCTGACCAATGCGATCGACCCGTCCAGCCCGCTGAATCAATCGAATAATCGCCCAAGGCAAATCATAATTAAGAATTACAGCACAATCCTGCAAATTTTGGCCCTCACTCAACACATCCGTCGCCACCAACACCCGCAATTGGTCCTGCTCCGGTATCGATTGTTCATTGCTTTTAGGGCTAAATCGCCAAGCCAACGCCGTGGGGTCAGCCGCTTGCCCAGTCGCCAAATCAATCTGAGTAACGCCCCTAGCCTCTAGCGCCATAACAAGATATCGAGCCGTATCCGCGAACTGAGTAAAGATCAGCACTTTCTCTGTTGGATGGTGCTGTTGTAACAAGTTTAATAGTGCACCTAGCTTGCCATCTCCCTCAGGAGTCCATTTCCCGGCAAGGCTCAAAATGCTTGTAAGTGCTGTCGCATCTTGTTGAAGGTGCTGTTGCAACTCTGGAAGAAACAAATTGGCACGTATCCACTTAAACCGTCGCGCATATCGATCTTGATACAGACGATAAATCTCTGCGGCCCGCTGCGCAAAATCCTGTTGAGGTTGAATGTCCTCTTCATCCACTGCGTCTGCGATATCTTCCGAAGTCTCCCAGTTCTGGTTCAAGAGTGAATCTTCGTCTTCATCTCTACCCACGACATCATCGAGCAATGTGGCATCCTGAGTGCCGATCGGCAAGGGCAAACTATGCTCGATCGCATAAAGATAGACATAATTCCGCAAAATATGCCGCTCTAACGACTGGATAAATGCCGCCCCACTACTTTCTAAGCGCTTAAACAAATTTGTACGGCAAAAACCCATCAGGCGCTGTCCCGCATGGGAAAGATTCGATAGTAACTGTGCCTCTTCATTATCCGCCGCAGGCATAGGACTCGGCGCTTCATATTGCCCCAATCCGTAGCGCGGTAAATTAAGCGCATTGATCACATCCACAACCGACGCAGAATACAACCGCGCATAGGAATCCGATCGCTCTTCCCCGATCTCAAACTTAACGGTCCGAGGACGACGAGTCGGAAAATAGGAACGATTTCCATCGGCAAATTCTAAGTAGTAGCGTTCGCCTCCGGCGTGCGGAGCGCTCTCGCCATCTTTTATTGCATAGGTATTCTTAATGAAACTACGCGTTCGCCGCACCATATACCGACTCATCAACTGCTGCCAATCTTCCGGTTCGGAACTTTGATCGAAGGCAAGCAGCGATCGAATCGGACAAGTACTGTGCTTGCGTTGGAATTGCATCTCACCACCCAAGCTACGGATATAGGCTTCTGGCTTGATTCCCAGATCCCCATCCGGGGGTAAAAAGAGTTGCAACTGAGCCGACAAATCTAAATAGGTTTTATTGTAAGGAGTGGCCGTCAGTAGAATACAGCGACTTCCACTTTCCTCAATATATTTTTTAATTGCTTCATAGCGCTTTCCAGCTTTGTTACGAAGGTTATGGCTTTCGTCAATTAACACCAATCGAAACCGAGCAGGCACATTAGGCAACTCTTGAATCACACGACTAATCGGCACAACTTTACCCCGCAGTCCATAGCGATCGATATAGCCCTGCCACATTTTCTCCAAGTTCTTTGGACAAATAATCAATGTACTGGTGCCGTAATCTTCCTCACAGAGATGGGCGATCGCCGTCCCCACCAGGGTCTTCCCTAGCCCCACCACATCCCCAATAATTACACCATTGCGCTTGCTAACATGATGCGCGGCAATCCGCACCGCTGCTTCCTGAAAGGGCAGTAGACCAAAATTAGAGGGCGCACGATATTGACTCAAGCCATCTCGCGCTTCTTGAGAGAGGTGATAAGCCATCTTTAGATAAACGTAATAAGGCTTCAGCGATCGCCCTGCCCAACTCTCGTCAATAATCTCTGCTAACTGATCAGAAATATCTATGCAAAACTTGTCATCCCAACGATCGTCAAACCATTTTTCTAATTTCTTTGTATCGTCTTTGTCCGTAACTTCTACATTCAACTCACCCTGACGACTAAGTCCTGAAAAAGTCAGGTTACTACTTCCAACGTAGCTCACAATCGGGGTCGCACGATCATGTCGATAAATCAGATATAGCTTGGCGTGGAGAGTGTGCCTTAGAAATAGCTTGACCTGGAGCTTGCCTGCTAGTAGCTGCGATCGCAATCGGCGTAACCCTTCCTGGTCAGCACCACTCGACACCCCATAGGTCAACTGCTGTCGAAACTCCTGCGCCATTAAGGTTTGCAGCCGAAGCGTTTTTCCCTGATCGATCCGTTCTGGTTCAACCCCGATCGCCAGTGTCTGCCGTAGCTCCTCCTTGGGCAAACGATGCATCCCCACAATCAATCGGCAAGTTTTCCCGTCACCGCCTTCAAACTGTTCAATATCGGCATCAATTTGTCGCCAACCCCGCAAGTTAAAATAGCCAACACAAAAATAGGCCCGATAGGCTTGCTTCAGATAAGCCTGTAGCTCAGGCAGGATGGGTTGCTCGATATTGTCGTAAATACTGGACATGAATTTTACACAGAACAAGATTTTGGGCCAATTGATCAATCATATCTGGCAGATTTTCATCAGAGATACTCATCCAGAAAATCGCTCCTGATTCTAATCATTGCGATCGGAATTATTATTGAGAGAAGCCATTTAAAAAACAATAAAAAAGACGATCGTTACTTAAACCGATCGCCCTTTTAGTTGTTTAGTTCAATTAAACTAACGCATTAGCCTACTAATTTAGTCGGATGACTTATTAGCCAAAATACGACGCTTCGTAATCATGCGATACGTCTCGATGATGTCACCTTCAGCCCAAGAGTTGAAGTTATCGATACCCACACCACATTCATATCCAGCATTGACTTCCTTGGCATCTTCTTTCATCCGCTTCAGCGAATCCAGATTGCCTTCAAAGACCTTGTTATTACCACGATGGACGCGAACCTTACAGTTCCGAATCGCCTTACCGTTCTGCACATAACAACCAGCAACAGCACCCTTGCCCACGGAGAACACAACTCGAACTTCCACTTGACCCAATGGTTCTTCAACCAGTTCAGGTTCAAGCAGACCTTCCATTGCCGCCTGGATATCATCCAAGAGTCCATAAATAATGTTGTACTCTCGGACATCAACACCAGCCCGATCGGCAGCCTGACGCGCACCCGTCGCTAGGGTTGTATTGAAGCCAATCAAGACGGCTTCGGAGGCTGCTGCGAGATCCACATCCGTTTCGGAAATTTCACCCGGTGCTGCAAACAAGACCCGCACTTG
>JAYUEW010000227.1:0-3491 GCA_043739045.1 Synechococcales cyanobacterium | reverse complement strand
CGGGGCCGCAAATGTTTCACCACGCAGACGGGTTTGCCGGGAAGCTGAATATCACGGGCGGTATAGGTTTCACCAAATCCACCGGATCCAAGAATTTTGATAATTTCATACCGTCCACCCAGTTTTTTACCCTGTAACTCGTCTTGACATTCTTGAAGAATATTTCGCAGGCTAGGATCTTCTTGTTGCTCAATGATTTGCTGCACGAGGGGTGAGCCACCATAGCGCTTGAGGGTGCTGTGTAATTGTCGTTGAGTCCGCCTGTCCGTGTCCAACCGGACCAATGGATGTAGCAATCCCGCAAGGCTGAGGCTGAGGCTGGGCACCACTATTGGTAAGTGCCATCTCACTATCACCAAGCTGCCATAGCCAATGCATAACCACAGGCCGATCGTTAAGCTTAGCCATAGGGGAACCATCCACAGCGGACGACGAACGCTTTGTTCACGGCTGAGTAATAATAAGGGCAATAAAACAATGAAAAATACCAGAACCCCATTCTGCCAAGGCAAGCTTAAGGCCGATCGTAGATCTTGATTCTGTAACCGGGCAACAGCAGCCGTGGCATGAAGTTCGATGCCAAACATACGACCGACAGAAGTTGGCAAAATATCGTTTTGAATAGTGGCCGTCGATCCAATTAAAATGAGTTTGTCTTTAAAATAAGCACCTTTTTTTAACCGATCGCTATTCCAGTTATCGTCCGACAAAATATGCCACATTGGAATGGTTTGGCCCTCAAACGCCTGATTGGGCAATCCGAGAAAGGGAATATCCTGTGGATTAGGGTTCACATTATTAAGCAGGCCCGCTTTCTTGAGTAAGGCATCAGCAAAGGTTAGCGAGTCATCGGTGGTTTGTAAATTCGGTAGGTTTAAATGATTGCCAAATTTGTGGATCCGTTGGTCGGCTTCGGTCGGGAAGTTGATGGTGCCGATCGTGGCGGCCTGAAAAGGACAATAGGGTAACGTGAGCTGGGTTTGTTGCCAATTGGCGGTATTAATAATGTCGTATTGAGCGGCGAGGACAAGGCGATCGCGGTATTTATTAATAGTCTGTTGCAGGAGCCGATCGTCGTCTGAAAGATTATTTTGATTAATGCTGCCGCAATCTAAATTATCCGGGGCCAAATTATCGATCGCAACACTATCTGGGCTGGGCAGATCAAATACAATATCAACCGACACAACCTTCGCACCCGCCGCCATTAACCGCTCTATTACCTGCGCATAAAGCCGACGTTTAAGCGGTGGGGTTTGCTTTAGTTGATTTAGAGTATCGTCATCGATCGCCACAATCACCACATTTTCAGGCGCAGGCGTAGGAAACTGAATCACTTTTGCCCGCTGCAATAGGCTCTGGGCATCCCGATCGGTGCTTTGCAGAATCAACGGATTCCAAGCTGTAACCGCCGCCGCTACTATTGCAAATCCCAGTGGTGGCAGGGTCCATCTCCAAGACCATTCTTTAACGGTGTCTTTGATAGTGGCAAAAAAATCGATCGACCGAGAAGAACCGCTTGGGGATTGACTTAATGGTACGATGCTACGCTCTTGCTCAGTGATTAAAAGGGTCTCGTCGTCGGGGTCGGGGCGATCGGACATGATGAGTTACGCCTTGGTCTTGGGTCTCTGTCGAGGCTGATTGGTCTGCTGCGGTTTAACAAGTTGCCGAAGCAATGGAATCAGGATGGGGACGATGAGGAGACCGATCGCAACTGCACTGACCAAGACAAAGCCTAACGGGAGTTCAATAGACTTAGCGAGGAAAAAGCTAAGCTGCACGGGCGTTGCATTTTGATAAGCTAAAACGGCACAAAATAGAGCTAAAACGGCGGCGGTTGTAGTGGTTATTAAATGAAGTGTTGTTTTCATACCGCTCCTCAGACCTCCCTTAAAATCTTAGACAAAACCACAAAATCTCAGCGGACCTTTGAAAGGTCTTTTCGTTACTATCCAAGACCCGATCCCCCTAAATCCCCCTTATGAAGGGGGACTATGAGTTGTATTCTATGTGCCTTTTTATGAATGAGGATTATGACTTGAATTCCGGTTCCCCCTTTTTAAGGGGGCTAGGGGGATCGGGTCACAACCTTCGACTTTTCACCATCCCCTTATTTCAGGCTATCAATTAGCGATTCCATAAACTTAGAAATCTGGGTCAGCTTTTCAGGCGTAGTAGTTTCAATGTAAACCCGAATCAACGGTTCAGTACCCGATGGTCGCAACAGCACCCAGCTTCCCTCGGCCAGGTAAAGTTTGATGCCATCTTTACGCCCCAACTCCTTCACGCCGATGCCCGCAATTTCCGTCGGAGGATTGCTGGGAATAGCCGTTAGGACTGCTTCCTTGTGGGCATTGGTCAGGTGCATGTCGAGACGAGTATTGTAGAGCGGGCCATTAGCATCGGCGATCGCTTCCGAGACAAGCTGGCTCAGGGGTTTGCCTTCGTAGGCCACCATTTCAGCAATCAACATATCCGCCAAAATTCCATCTTTTTCAGGAATATGACCAATAATGCTCAAGCCACCGGATTCTTCGCCGCCAATTAATACGGTGGTTTCCCGCATTTGTTGCCCGACGTATTTGAAGCCAACCGCTGTTTCAATCAGTTCTAAGTCGTACTTTGCCGCTAGATTATCCAGCAGATGTGTTGTCGCCACAGTCCGAACGATCGCGCCTTTTTTGCCTTTGTTTTTCAACAGATGACGAGCCAGCACCAGCAAAATAGTATTAGGCGTTAGGTAATTGCCCAATTCATCAATCACCCCAAACCGATCGGCATCTCCGTCTGTCGCTAGACCCATGTCTGCATGATCCGCTTTCACCGCTGCAATCAGTTCGACCAATTGCTCGGGCTTGGGTTCGGGCATTCCGCCACCGAATAACACATCCCGATGAATATGAAAGGATTCAGTCTCGCAACCGCAATGGGCCAAGACTTCATCTAAGTACCCGCGAGAGGTGGAATACAGTGCGTCAAATTTTACTTTTAGTTTCGCGCTGCGGATCCGATCGACATCAATGACGCTATACAGAAACTTCAGATACTCAGGTTTAGGATCAAAAGTAGTGATGTTCTGGGAATTTTTGTTTTCTGGGGGCAGATCGGAAGCGGATGCAAGAGCCGCAACAATGGTATCGGTGATGTCGGTAGTGGCGGGACCCGCGTAATCTGGGATGTATTTGATGCCGCAATAGGGAGCCGGGTTATGGCTGGCCGTGAACATCAGTGCGCCCGCTGAATTCAGGTGTTTTGCGTTGTAGGCAATGACGGGAGTGGGGCAGTCACGATCGACTATTTTCACGGTCCAGCCCAGGTCGGCGAGAACATTCGCAGCGGTATAGGCAAACTGGTCGGCTAGGAAGCGTGGATCATAGCTCACCAGCACTGGACGGTCTTTGGAATATGCCTTTTCGAGATAGGTTGCGATCGCTCGCGTTACTTTGCAGACGTTGCTGAAGGTGAAGTCGTCGGCAATAATGCCACGC
>JAYUEW010000226.1:0-6311 GCA_043739045.1 Synechococcales cyanobacterium | reverse complement strand
CCCAAACATAATCTCGAATCGCCTGAACAGCGGCTTTACGAGCAACGGTATCTGAGGCAAATTGTACAAACAGTGCTTCCACATCTGCCGATCGTTGACGATGCGTTTCTTTCAACATGGCCGAAATCTCGGCGGACTGGGCCTTACGACTGGATCGAAATTCTTCTAATAACAAGCGTAAATCGTCAGCAGCAATCAATCGGCGCTCATGCAATTCATATAGAAATTCTTGCACTTCCTGCCGTCGCGCCTTGGCTTCAGCTTCACGTCCTGCTTGATCGCATTGGGCTTCGAGTTGACGATCGAGTTCATCGGCTCGGAGTTTTGGCAAGACTTGGCTCAAATCATCTCGCAATTGGGTCGCCATCTCTGCATGTTCGGCTTGATGCTGCGATCGGAGTTCTCGAACAGTTCTCGATCGTTCTACGACCTCCGCTTGACGAGTCTGTCTGTCCTGTTGCCAAATATCTTTAAGTGCCATAATAAACGTGCCTTAGGTGAACGGGGATAGTGAGATGAATTTTAGATAAGTAGTTGAACGCATTGAGGCTTATAAATATCAAAAATGGTCAGGAAGCGACTTGCCCCTGACCATCTTCAATGACACGTCTTGTAGAAATATGTCCTTTAAAACATGTCCCGTAACATTAAGCCGCAGGAATTGCCGCTTGGGAGGTAAGGCCTACTGCTTCTGCATACTTCAGATAGGTTTCAACCGACGCGATGACCACGCGAGCTTCAATGGTCAACAATTCGATTCCGACCAACGAAACGCGAACCCAAGCATCAATCACAATGCCCTTGTCCAAAATCCGATCGACCACTTCTGCCAAACTCGAAGAAGAGTTCACTTTTTCAACAGCCATGATAATTCCTCGTAGATTTAATTAAATACAACTTCAACAGGTAGCCAGACGTAGCATGAGGCGCTTTCAACGATGCACAAGGCACTGTTTAAGACGGTTATCACACCGTTATCTACAAGGTGCACTTAGGTAAGTCAAAACGTGCTAAGTGTTTTTACTTAATTTTAGAATTGTGTGTTAATTGACAGACAATTTCATTTCGTCTTCATTTCGATCGCTCATCAGGGCGTAGTTCTTTCTAAAGCCTTTAGGAACACTTGGATTTCAAGAACACCTGTATAATCAGGGCAATCTTTTTATAAGTAGCTGGGTTTGAGATTCGGGATGGCACATCAAAAATCGTTCGGATTGGGTCAAAGCAAGACAACACGCTCCTTTCGTGTTCCACAAGCTCTCGCTCAGGGAGTGTGGACGGTTTTATTAAGTTCTGTGATGGTTTTGGGTGTGCCCTCAATATTGGGATTGGGTTCAGTGAATGTGCGTGATAGTGCCATGGCCCAAACGGCAGCGCCCTCGACAACTGATCCTAGTCCTGTTCCGGCAAAGGACATTAATGCTCTAGGCGCAGCTAAGAATGAAAACCCTTCAGATTTGACATTTGCTTGGTTGCCCTGGATTTTGGGATTAGGGCTAATCGGCTTAGCGTGGTGGTTATTGAAAGGTAGAGAAGACTCGGCTGGTTTGCCGGTGGAACCGATCGGCTCTACTCCACCTGTGCCTACAAATTTAGATCCAATCGTGCCCATTACAGACGAAGCACTAGTCCTTGATCCCAACCCTCGTGCATCAGAGCCGACAAGTCCTGCCAATCCGGTAGGTGATGATCCGATCGTTGCCGTTGATCACGATGTTAATAGCCATGGCGCGGCAACAGTCCAGGTCAGCCCTCGTGATAGTGAAGGCAATTCGGGTGGATTGAAATTCCCACCGATCGATCCTTCGATCAATCCAAACGATGTCGCGATCGTAGGTGTCGCTGCCAGTATGGGCGTAGCAGATCCGATCGTCCCGGCGCTCCTGCTTCCCCATGAACCGATTACCCAATTGCCACCCGACAATTATGCGCCGCTAGAGTCTGCGTCCCCCACAACAAATCCGATCGAGAGCGATCCGACGATCGGCCAAAATAGTCCCCAACCGAGTCAACCGGATCCTAATGGATTACTTATCAACGCCGGACTCGCAGCCGGGATGGGCGCGGCAGTTCTTGGCAAGAACCCGGATAGTTTGACCGCAGACCAGTTGGCTGATGTGGATCAGGATCTTCCTGATTTGGCCAGCGGGTACGGTGAAAGTCGAATTGTCCTGATGCCCCGCGATCCTCAGTGGGCCTACACCTACTGGGATATCCCCGACGAACATCGCCAGTCAGTGCGTTATCTAGGTGGCCAGCAGCTTGCTCTTCGGCTGTACGATGCGACTGACTTAGACCTTAACAAGAACAAGCCTCACAGCGTTCAGCAGTACGCCTGTGACGAGTTGGCGAGAGATTGGTATCTGCCGATTCCAGTCAGCGATCGGGACTATATTGCAGAGATTGGGTATCTAACAGGTTCAGGGGAATGGCTTCTCTTGGCCCGATCGAACCGGATTTCGATTCCCCCCGTCTACCCTACCGACTGGATGGACGAGCAAACCATCACCGTAGATTGGGTAGAACCGTTACAAGGCCGAACATTCCTCCAACTTGTCCCTCCCGGAAGTGCTGAACCTGAAACCAATGAAGCATTCCATGACCAAATCTTTAACCTAGCCTACGGAATGGACCAGGAATCGCGGATGACGGGATCGCTCTTTGGATCCATGCATCAAATCCCGTCGGAGTCGTGGAGTTCATTCATCTTCCCGGCAGGCGCGGGGCTTTGGGCGAATGAATTTCCGATGGGATTAACCGCATCCGGAATTGGCATGTCAGGCTTCAATATGTCGGGCATTGGGATGTCAGGAATTGGGATGTCAGGAATTGGCATGGGGGCATCGATACCGCCCGATCGATTGCGGAAGTTCTGGCTGGTGGCGGATGCGGAACTCATTGTCTACGGCGCAACCGAACCCGATGCCCAACTCACCATAGGCGGAACTCCAGTGAAACTTACACCGGAGGGAACCTTTAGAATTCAACTCTCGTTCCAAGATGGCAATTTAGATTTCCCCATTATGGCGATCGCAAAGGATGGTGAACAAATGCGACAAATCCGTATGACCTTCGATCGGAATACACCATTACGTAAAACAAACCGTAAAGAGGATGCTACGGACGAGAATTATTGATTCATTTGCATGATTGATTGGTTTTCGGTAGCTTACCAATTTAGGCCGATAAAATGAGTGAATCCAAAGTCAAAACTTAGGACACAATAAAAGACCCTTATGTTTCCCATAATTTTATGAGTCTTCCTCCAGCCGATGATGTGTTTTCCAAGGGATTTAAAGCTGGAATTCAGATTTGGCTAGTTTTTCTACTAGTGTTTTATGTACTGAGGTATCCTGCGCCGTTGAGTATTATGCTGGGTGCTATGGCCGGGGTTTCGGCTGGATTCATAGTCGGTTGGTGGTCCGCAAAACCCAATGCTGTGGTTGAGGAAATAGTTGAAGAAAACAGCCTAGAAGAAGTGGCTCAAGCCCGGTTTCGTAAGCGCCGTAACTACGCACGGATGCGTAATTCTCGCAATAAACCTGAGGTGAAATGGGACTGGACTATGGTGAGAGATAACCTGGCTTTTTGGCGACGATCGTAGTCCGTCCGCCACAGTTCATGAATGGCCCAATTCATAACAAAAAACGGGAGAGTCACTTCATTAAGTAGCTTTCCCGCTTTCATGCTATGAATCAATCCAGCTATTGTGAATGACTCCAATTATCCACTCAAGACTGAGCTTTACATCGTGGTGGGATCAAAATCATCACCCTCTTCGTCGTCATCACCCGTATCCGGTTGAACCACAGAGTTTGCAGAAACAACAGCACCCATTTCTAGTTTTTGACGAACTAGAACTTCAAGTTCCTTGGCAAACTCAGGCTTCTCTTCAACATATTTAATCGCGTTGTCACGACCTTGGCTGATGTTGTCCCCGTTGTAGCTATACCAAGCGCCCTTACGAGTAATCACACCCGTTTCTTCAGCTAGGTCAACCAAACAACCCAACGTTGAAATTCCCTTACCAAAGATCACATCAAATTCTGCAATTCGGAACGGAGGTGCAATTTTATTTTTGACTACTTTCACCTTAGCGCGAATTCCATACTCTTCATTCCCGCGTTTCAGAGTCTGAATCCGACGAATATCTAGCCGCACGGATGCATAAAATTTCAGAGCCTGCCCCCCCGTCGTCGTTTCAGGGCTTCCGTAAGTAACCCCAATTTTTTGACGCAATTGGTTCAAGAACACCACCGTACAGCCAGATTTACCAATGCTTCCGGTAATCTTCCGTAGCGCTTGGCTCATGAGACGCGCCTGCAAACCAACGTGATGATCGCCCATTTCGCCCTCGATCTCAGCCCGAGGCACCAGCGCCGCCACCGAGTCAATTACCACAATGTCCACTGCTGCCGATCGCACCAACTGGTCCACGATTTCCAAGGCAGATTCCCCAGTATCCGGTTGTGACACTAGAAGGTTATTAATATCCACACCAAGCGCAGCGGCATAGGTTGGATCGAGAGCATGTTCCGCATCAACAAAGGCCGCCACTCCACCACTGCGCTGCATTTCAGCGATCGCATGAAGCGCGACAGTCGTTTTACCGGAACTTTCAGGGCCATAAATTTCGACCACACGACCACGAGGCAACCCGCCACCCAACGCCAAATCCAGAGTCAATGCACCACTGGGAATAGTCTCAACTTTCATCCGGGTCGCATCACCAAGGCGCATAATGCTGCCCTTGCCGAAGTTACGCTCAATTTGGCCGAGAACAAGACTGAGCGCTTTCTGTTTTTCTGCACTTGCCTTGCTAGCGGCATTATCCGCAGGGGTCGCTTTTGGTGGCATTCGGGAACTGTCCTTGGAACGTGTGGAATTCTTTGAACTTGGCAAATTTTCTGCCACTGATAGATCTACCTCCGCAACATCGATCGCGGATGCTTCTAATTCTAGCGATTCTTTAGCCAAGGTTCTTACCTCACTTTTATATCACAGTTGTTCTTCGATAGAACAAACATATCATAGACTCTTGAAAGTAGAACAAATATACTTATATGACTCACAAAATAGCGTTGTAAATAATTGGCAATGAACCTTACACCGTGCTCACTCCATAATAGTCTGATGGGTTTGAGAGACAGGAGATGAAAGACTCAATGGCAAAAAAATCAGCACAGACTACACCTACGGTTAAATCTGGTGCCTATAGACCTGGATTTGATGCGGCATTACGACTGGATGGATTTGAGTTAGATGGGCTGGATTTGAGCGAGTTCGCCAGATCTGGAGTGATTGCATCGGAATCGGGGCGATCGGCTACTCGTTCTCAAGGCACCTCCCAAGGCGGATTCAACATTCCCCAAGGCACCCTGACCGTGGAGAGCGTTGCCATGTACATCAAGATGTGTTTGGAAGACGATTTAAATCTTCAGAAGATTTGGGTATTGGGCGAGATTTCTAGCGTCAACCGAAGTGGGAAAGGCACCTATTTCACCCTGCAAGACCCAGCCTCAAATCAAGCGATCGCCTGCGTGGTTTGGAGTAGCTACGATCAACGGCTTGAGGTGAAGCCCCAACCAGGGGAACAGGTTATTGTTCTCGCCAGTGTTAAAACCTACGCGCAACAGAGCCGTTACCAACTAAGCGTCGTCCAAATCCGATCGGCGGGCGAAGGGTTGCAGGCTTTGCGGTATCAGCAATTGCGCGATCGGCTTTATGAAGAAGGTCTTTTTGATCACGACCTAAAGCTACCCTTGCCCAACCATCCCCAGACGATCGCTGTCGTCACGTCCCCGAATGCAGCGGCCTGGGGCGATATTCAAACCACGCTGCTCAATCGCTATCCCGGTTTAACGGTGTTATTGTCTCCGGCAACGGTTCAGGGTGAGACGGCCCCGAATTCCATTGCCAAGGCGATCGATCGGGTGATGGTTGATGGAAGGGCGGAGGTGATAATTTTGGCGCGGGGCGGGGGGGCGACGGAGGATTTGGCTTGCTTTAATGATGAACGAGTGGTTCGGGCGATCGCAACTTGCACTATTCCAATTATTTCGGGAATTGGACACGATCGTGATGAGTCTCTAGCGGATTTGGCAGCAGATTATGCGGCTCACACCCCCACGGCAGCGGCTGAAGTCGTGGTGCCAGATCTTCAAGCGTTGACGGATCAGCATTTGCACCGGGTGATGTCTGTGCAAGACTCGGTGAATTATGCGATTTCCCATCATCAAGACAAACTTCAGCAATTCCAACGACGGCTGCGACTGGTGCGGCCCGATCGGCAACTGGACCAAGCCCAACAG
>JAYUEW010000225.1:0-3977 GCA_043739045.1 Synechococcales cyanobacterium | reverse complement strand
TGAAGAGGGTTGGCAAATTCGCGTTTTTTGCTATGATAGCTGAGCTTGAGAAATCAAGTGACCTCGGCTTATACCATGCGGATATGGCGGAATTGGTATACGCGTACGCTTGAGGTGCGTATGTCATTGACTTGCGAGTTCGAGTCTCGCTATCCGCATATTAAGAAAGGGAAAGAATCTATGTGGTTCTTTCCCTTTCTTTTTGAGATTTTATTGACCGTAAAGCGGCTTCTTAGCGACCAGATATTTGCTCATAAAATGAACGCTTTCTGTCACCTCAACAAACCCTGAGGTCTGTAGCCGATCGATCAAATTGTCTTGGGTATAGTTGCGATAAAACGGCTCGTGGAACGTATCCGAGAAGCCATCCATCATCGCACCCAAGTCCGGTGAATCACTCAACTGTACCGAATCACAAATCACAAATGTCCCACCCGGTTTCACCACTCGAAAGGCTTCATTCATGATCTGTTGCCGAATCGGGGCAGGCAATTCGTGGAATAAAAACACGCAGGTAATCGCGTGGAAATGATTGTCCAAATAGGGCAATGCTTCCCCCGGACCTTGCGTAAGCTGGGGCAGTTCACCAGGAAGCTGGGAAAGTAATTGGCTAGCTTTGCGCAAATAAGCATCCGACAAATCCACGCCGTGCAATTTCACCTTAGGCAACATTCCCCGAATCATCCGTAACGTGCGACCCGTACCACAAGCGATGTCTAGAATTCGAGTGTTTTGAGGAATTTCATCCTTAAAAACCTCTAACCCAGCCTTAAGCGGAGCCAAAATCCGACGACGCATCGCATCCGCTGCACCATTGAATAAGATCTCGACCTGCAAATCGTAAATCTGTGCCGATCGATCGCTCAAGTAGCCATCGGTCTGGTGATGGAAATTCTGGGTGTAGTAATTCGGCAACCCAGCGGTATCGATTTCGGGTGCAAAGTCACGGGAAACTTTCTGCTGGGCGCGGTTCCAAATTTGGGGCAAATCTAGACAGAGGGCTGGATAATACTTGGCAAAGTCATCCCACGGATCATCAAACAGCACCGATCGGGGATAAATCCCCTTTTCCGCATCCTCCCAATCGGTCTGAAGCAGTTGTTCATAGCGTCCGCGTATGAGTTGGAGCATCTCAACGGAAATGTCGCTCCCATAACTCTCTGACGGTGCTGTAATGAGTCCTGTGGCCGCAGCGGCTTTGAGTGCGCGGTTCGATAAATTTTTATGGGCCAACCCGAATGCGGCCTTTCCCTGTTGAAGGGTTTGGTAGGCTAGCTTGGTAAAGGCATCTGGAATCAACGTCTCAACCATGGGAATGAAGCCTCGTGAGGAGTAATGTATCAACTATATTAACAAGTGTAATAAATCTTGATGAGTCTTGATAGAGTGTAGACCGATCAGTTTGCCTTGCTTAGTGCAAGTCTCTGTCCAAAACCGCCAACTAAAGCCGCTAAACTAGAGTGAAATAATGTTTCGAGTTTTTCTGTCATGAAGAAGGTCGTTGTCGGACTCTCCGGCGGAGTCGATAGCTCTACTACCGCCGCCATTTTGCAAGCGCAAGGGTACGACGTTGAAGGGATGACCCTGTGGTTGATGAAGGGTAAGGGCCAATGCTGTTCGGAAGGGATGGTGGATGCGGCACAGCTTTGCGAACAAATGGGCATTCCCCATCATGTTGTCGATAGTCGGGTGTCATTTGAAAAATACATCATCAACTACCTAGTCGATGGATACCGGGAAGGCATTACGCCCTTGCCTTGTTCCAATTGCAACAAAGCCGTTAAATTTCGACCCATGATTGATTATGCGCACCAAGAACTTGGGATTGATTTAATTGCCACAGGTCACTATGCGCGGGTGTTTTATGATGAAGCAACCGATCGCTGGCAGTTGCTTCGGGCATTCGATCGGAACAAAGACCAAACCTATTTTCTCTACGACTTAAGCCAAGACGATCTGGCCCATGTTATTTTTCCCCTTGGCGAAACTCAAAAAACAGAAACCCGGAAACTCGCCGCTCAATTCGATTTGCAAACTGCTGACAAACCCGAAAGTATGGATTTATGTCTGGTGGAAGCAAACGGATCCATGCAGGCATTTCTCGACAAATACATCACCGGAACCGATGGCCAAATCATGACCAAAACGGGTGAAGTATTGGGCACTCACTCGGGTATTCATCACTATACGATCGGTCAACGCAAAGGCTTGGGTATTGCTTACCGTGAGCCGCTCTATGTGATTGGTTTAGATGCGGTGATGAATCGGGTGATTGTCGGGACGAAAGATGAAGCATACGAATACGAGTGTTCCGTATCGCGGGTAAATTGGGTGTCCATGGCTCCGATCGCAACCCCAATTCAAGCCGAAGTCCAAATCCGTTACCGATCGCTCCCCTCACCCGCCACCATCATCCCCATTACTGACACCACGGTGAAAATCATCTTTGACGATCCCCAACTCAGTATCACACCGGGCCAAGCAGCGGTTTGGTATCACGGCGAAGTCCTACTGGGCGGCGGAATCATCGATCGGCCTAGTGCAACATGACCCAAAATCCATTTGATGCCTTTTCCAAAGAATACTTGGCGGACCTCCTAGCGCCGTTCGGCACCGTGGAACGATCGTTTGAAGTCCCCGGTGAATCGAAGTTCATTGATGTCCTATTTTTACCCACAAATACTGCCGACACTAGCAGTCTCAAAGGCCTACTGAAGCAGGTGGTTTCGACTCCCAGTTTGCTGGAAATCTACAGCGGGGTGCCGACGATCGATGAGGTTTCAACCTGTTTACATGAGTTGTTTTGGTTGCGAGAGGATATTGTACGCAAGGCCAATAGTGCCGATCGGACGCTCACAGAAAATGACTACCCACAACTCTGGATCTTGGCAGCATCGTTATCGGAACCGCTAAAAAAAGAATGTGCCGTTATTCACAAACCGGGATTTCCAAGAGGGTTTTACCATTTTCCTAGCCCTATTATCCGCACCATCATGGTGTCACTCAAAGACTTACCCTTAACACCCAACACGCTTTGGATGAGGGTTTTAGGTCGAGGAAAAACTCAAGAAAATGCCATAGCGGAAGTTGTAGCGCTGCCACTATCAGATCCTCGTCGTGCGCCCATTCTCCGGATGCTCTGCGCTTGGAAGCTTGTTACTATAGAGAAGAATCCGTCCCTTTTTGAAAACGCGGAGACAACAACCATGGCCTATCCACAAATATTTCTAGATTGGGAAGCCGCCACCGAAGAACGCGGTCGTCAGATCGGGCAGCAGATCGGGCAGCAGATCGGACAACAGATCGGGGGCAAGGAAAAAGCACTTTCGATCGTCCTTCGTTTATTGCATCGTCGAATTGGAACGATGAATGATGCACTTCAGGCTCGTGTGATACTGCTTTCTAGCGATCAACTTGAAGATTTATCGGAAGCCTTGCTGGATTTTGGGGTGCAGGATGATCTCGATCGTTGGTTGAATGAGCATCCGACTACGCAGATTTCGAGCTAAAAAGTTTCTCACCAAACTGAAAATCGATCGTGTAGTATGTGTATTTCATGTAGCATATACTTCATTTTTCACTTGGTTATTTTTATGACACCTGCTCAGTTGTCCCCTGTGTCGCCCAATCCTGTGAGAAAGGCGCATTTTTTGGACTTGATCTACTATTTTCAAAAGTATCGAACGATCGCATTTCTTAGTATTTTGGGCATGAGCATTTTTGAAGTGCTTGATTTGTTCGTGCCCTATGGGATTGGTCAATTGCTAAATTTGCTCTCTGGAAATCCGATCGACTCTCCACTTCAAACCGTAATTAGCACGATCGCAAAGGTTGTTAATCAGCCCATCACCCAAGTTTTTTCTCTTAGTGTAATTGCTGGATTAATTGGATTATTATCCATTGGTCGTGCGCCAATTCAGCCTTGGATTGGGCCATGGTTTCAGTGGGATGTGGCGCTGCGTGCCCGTCGTGACCAT
>JAYUEW010000224.1:0-3823 GCA_043739045.1 Synechococcales cyanobacterium | reverse complement strand
AAGAGCAATAGTAAGGAACGTCATGCCCATGGGATTCATTTCACGTCGGAGGAGGACATTCTGAAGATTGTGCGGCCTACGATTACGCGGTTTTGGGAGGCGAAGATTGAGGGGGCGAGTAAGTGGGCGGAGTTGTCTGCTTTGCAGGAGGAAATGCGAAATTATAAGGTGCTTGATCCGGCTTGTGGGTCGGGGAATTTTTTGTATATGGCCTATTTGGAGTTGAAGCGGTTGGAGAAGGTGCTGCAAGAAAAGATTAATGCGGATCCTAAATCCAAGAGTGGGGCGGGGCAGATCAGTATGGGCTTTGTGACTCCGCAGCAGTTTTATGGGATGGATACGAATGCGTTTGCGGTGGAGTTGGCGCGGGTGACGCTGATGATTGCGCGAAAGGTTGCGATCGATATTTGTGGGATTGTTGATCAGCCTGCGCTGCCGTTGGATACATTGGATGAAAATATTGTTTGTAAGGATGCGTTGTTTACGGAGTGGGTAAAGGCAGATGCGATTATTGGTAATCCTCCGTTTTTAGGTGGAAATAGAATTAGACAAGCATTAGGCAATGAGCAAACAGAGAGAATTTTTGAGAAGTTTTCTGATGTGAAAGATCAGGTAGACATCAGTAGCTATTGGTTTCGTCTCGCTCATGAAAGCTTAGATGGGAGAGGAAGGGCTGGGCTGGTCGCCACGAACACAATTTGTCAAGGGAAAACTCGTAGAGCTTCACTAGATTACATCCTTCATAATAATGGTTATATCTATGAAGCAATTTCATCGCAGCACTGGTCTGGCGAAGCTGCTGTCTATGTAAGTATTGTCAACTGGTCTTATGAAGAGCCTACAGATCACTATTTAGATAATAAGCAAGTTGACTCTATCAACTCTTCTCTACAGTCAACGCTGGATGTTTCCCAAGCTGCTAGATTGAAAAGCAATACCAATTATGGATTTAAGGGTGTAATGCCTGGAGGGAAAGGCTTTTTAGTTTCTGATAGTCAGGTTAAAGAGTGGATAAAAGCCGATGCTAAGAATCAAAGTGTTCTCAAACCATTTTTAGATGCTGATAATCTAGCTAAAGTTCCAAATGGAGTCCCGACTCGTTGGGTTATTGACTTTCAAGAAATGACTCTCGAAGATGCAAGTAACTATAATGAGCCTTTTAAACATCTAAAAACGTATGTAAAACCAGAAAGAGATAAAAATCGAAGAGATACTAGAAGATTAAACTGGTGGAAGTTCGGAGAGAATGCTTTGGGTATGAGGAAAGCTGCTGAGACCACATCTACTTACTTTGCAATTCCTAGACATTCAAAATGGTTCATCTTCATTTCGGCTCAATCTAATTGGTTGCCGGGTGATTCAACTAATATTGTTGGTTCGGATGATTTTTACGTTTTAGGCGTTCTGACATCTAAATTGCATCGTATTTGGATTGATGCTCAAAGTTCCTCTTTAGGAGAGACAAAGCGCTACACTCATCAAACCTGTTTTGAGACCTTTCCATTCCCGCAAACACTAACGACTAAACAAGTCGAATCCATCCGCAAAACGGCCCTTGATCTTCACGAGTATCGCAGCGCCCAAATGGAGCAGAAACAATGGGGAATCACTAAACTCTACAACGAGTATTTCCACGAACCCGCCAGCCAACTCTTCAAACTCCACGCCCAACTCGACAAACTCGTCCTCCAAGCCTATGGTTTCACGCCCAAAGATGACCTACTCGAAAAACTCCTCAATCTCAATTCAGAACTCGCTGAAAAGGAGAAGAATGGAATAGCTGTAATTGGTCCTTGGGCACCGGGAGAGAATTGAGAATGATGAATTGAGAATGGGGAAGGGGGCGATCGGTTACAATGTTAGGCATACAATATTCACCTCGGACTCAAAATAATGACCCTTCGAGAACAACTCCTTCAAGAGATTCAGGTCTCAACCGATCGGCAGATAGAAGAATTATGGAACATTCTTCAAACCATTCAAGCATCCACCGATCGTCCACCGATCGAAAACGAAAACCAAACCATTCTGGAGCGTATGGGCGGAATGCCAACCTACCTTCTCTCATCGGGAAATCTCTCTAGCCGCGAAGCTCGCAAACAAGCAATCGCCGACCATCTTCGTAAACGCCACGATCGTCGCAAATGATGCCTAGAAAAGCTTTAATCGACACAGGAATCCTTGTTGCTTTCTACGATGCCGCAGATCCTCACCATCAACAAGTCAGCAAATTTCTATCCGATTTTCGAGGAGAATTAACAACAACAATTAGCTGCATCACCGAAACAATGTGGCTTCTCGCAGCCGATTACCGAGTACAGAATGAATTTCTCCAGCACTTATCAATTCAAGTTTATCGCTGCGAAACACTAAACTTGAAAGACTTTAACCGAATTACTGAATTAAATACTCAATATTCCGACTTACCTGGTGACTTCGCAGATTTATCCCTTGTGTATATCTGAACGTTTGGGCATTTCAGCGATCGTAACTTTAGACAGTGATTTTGATATTTACCGTCGTTATCGTAATCAACCCTTTGAACGTATCTTCTATCCAAACGATCGAACCTAAGGAATTTAGATCTGGACGATCGGTTATGAATAAAAACACTAATGCAAGACCTACTTGAAAAACTCCTCAATCTCAATTATGACGCAAAACTTTACTGCCATCATTGAACGCGATCGAGATACAGGCTTATATGCAAGCTACCAATGTCTAATTCAACAATGTCTTAAGTTGAACCCCGATCGCACCTTTATCAAAAATACTTAAGCATTCCGATCGTAAAAACTCACCATCCGATCGTAAATCGTTTCCCGTCAGCATTTCGATCGTCGCCATCGCCACCGCAGCCGGATCACGGTGAGGAACTTGCCAGCCCAGCCGCCCATCTTGCAGCGGGTCCGCAGATCCATCCGCATCACCCGACAGCACCGGAACCCCGCAGGCCATCGCTTCTAAATAGACAATGCCAAATCCTTCTTGGGACGGCATAACGTAGGCATCCGCCAGATTGTAATGGTTGACCAACTCAGCATCAGCAACAAATCCAGCAAAGACAACCCGATCGCTTACGCCTAAATCTTCCGCAAGTTTTGCCAAACGTGGCTGATCGTCGCCCCGCCCAACCACGAGATACTTTACATTAGGAAATTCTGCCGCGATCGTTGGTAACGCCCGAATGGTCACATCCACACCCTTGTAGGGATCTCCCGACCACAACCGCGCAACCGTCATCAATACTTTGTTATTTTCAAACCCATAATGACGAATCAAAAGCTCGTTTTTCGCTTGAGGCTGAAATACTCGACCATCTACCGCACAATACAAAAATTCCACCTTATTTGATTCAACTTGATTTGAAGCACAAAGCCGATCGCGGGAATAACGGCTAATAGTCCAAATTTTGTGACTCGCTTGTAATGCTTTTCGTTGGGATGGCCCGAGCGGTTCCCAGACTTCTTTTCCGTAGGTCAACACCGTAAACGGAATCCCCAATGGTTTACAAATGGCATAGATTATTGGAGCCAGATTGATGTGGCCGCAATAGATATGAGTGGGGCGCGATCGGATCATGTAAAGCAATAGAGCCGCAATGAGTTTAAGACGAGAACGGTTGAGTGAAGGGGTCTTGAAATAATGAAACTTAAGCCGTTCTGACTCGTAGGGATTCTCGACAGTGGGACTGTCGCGCAATAAAAATACATCTGCGATCGTGTCGTCTAGCGCTGAAGGTAATGCGGCTAAAATATCGCGAACGTAGGATTGAATGCCCCCTTCACAGGACAAAATCTCTAGGAAAACAAAGGCAATGCGG
>JAYUEW010000223.1:0-15141 GCA_043739045.1 Synechococcales cyanobacterium | reverse complement strand
AGTGGGATGACGGGGCAGGTGCTTTATGTGGATGCAGGGTACGAGATTATGGGAATGACGGATACGCGGGTTAAGGGCTAATTTCGCCCGAAGATGTGGCCCGCGATTGAGATCTGATTCTAATTGCGGGCGAATTTGCAGGTAGCTACTTTCTTAGAACTTCCCGTATCTGCTATGG
This sequence comes from Synechococcales cyanobacterium, assembly GCA_043739045.1. Classification (GTDB taxonomy): domain Bacteria; phylum Cyanobacteriota; class Cyanobacteriia; order Leptolyngbyales; family Leptolyngbyaceae; genus JAAFJU01. The sequence goes on along the minus strand of JAYUEW010000223.1, from coordinate 14,963 downwards.
AACCCCGGTCTTATTTTGAGCCATTCATTGCCCTACCTAAGCTAATCCGATGGTTTGGGGTTGCTTGTGGGGTTGGAGTGCTTTCGGGAATTAGTTCGGCAGTACTTTTAATATCTTTGGAATGGGCGACGGAATGGCGTGAAGCCCATGGCTGGGTTCCGATCGCATTCCTCCCGATCGGTGGCTTCATTAGCGGCTGGCTATATCAGCGCTATGGTCAAAGTGTCGAAGCCGGGAATAATTTGCTTCTTGAAGAAATCCATGAGGCGAGGAATACGATTCCGTTGCGAATGGTCCCGATGGTGTTGTTCGGAACGACGCTAACTCATCTACTCGGTGGCTCCGCAGGGCGTGAGGGGACTGCCTTACAAATGGCAGCGTCTTTGGCGGATCAATTGAATCATATTGTTCAGTTTAAACCGGACGATCGGCGCATTTTATTAATGGCGGGATTAAGTGGTGGTTTTGCATCAGTGTTTGGTACACCGTTGGCGGGTACCGTGTTTGGGTTGGAAGTGTTGGCCGTTGGGACGATTCGGCACACCGCATTGTTTCCTTGTCTGATTGCGGCCATTATGGGCGATCGGGTAACAGTATTTTTGGGATTGCACCATACTATTTATCGTCATGCTGAGGCTGTAGCCCTTACGCCAGCGCCATTATCGGCGGCACTGTTTGCGGGTGCAATCTTTGGGGCGACTGCAATGGTTTTTGTAAAACTCACGCGTAAAGCTAATCAATTATTTAAAACACATATTTCCTATGCGCCGCTTCGTCCGGCTGTGGGAGGTTTTATTGTGGCTTTGATTGTATTTGCGATCGGTTCTACAAAATATATCGGCCTAGGGATTCCTACCATTGTGAATGCCTTTCAAATCCCATTAAATCCTTTGGATTTTGTTGCGAAAATTGGACTGACAGCATTGACGTTGGGTTCCGGGTTTAAGGGCGGTGAAGTGACTCCGTTGTTTTTTATTGGGGCGACATTGGGGAATGTGTTATCTAGCATTCTGCCATTATCAATGCCCTTGCTAGCCGGAATGGGATTTGTGGCGGTGTTTGGTGGGGCGGCGAATACTCCGATCGCGGCGATATTAATGGGAATTGAATTATTTGGGGCAGAGTCGGGAGTATTTATGGCGATCGCTTGTGTGATGAGTTATTTGTTTTCGGGGCATGGTGGAATTTATAGTGCGCAGCGTATTGGCGTGAGAAAATACTAGTGCGATCGTCTACGTAGTAGAATAGTAAGCCTCTTGAGAACGAAAGGGTTTACCATAATGGCGCAAGATACAAGTAATAAAGTAGATAGTAGTTTGTCGAGAACGGCAACGGTTTTTCGTAAGACGGGCGAAACTAATGTATCGGTGACGATCGGTTTAGATGGTACTGGGAAATGTAAGGTGAATACAGGGATTCCATTCTTAGATCATATGTTGCATCAAATTGCATCTCATGGTCTTTTTGATCTTGACATTGAAGCAACGGGTGATATTCACATTGATGATCATCATACGAATGAAGATGTCGGAATTACCTTGGGAATGGCCCTAGCAAAAGCCTTGGGCGATCGGAAAGGGATTGTCCGATTTGGCCACTTTGTGGCCCCCCTCGACGAGTCATTAGTGCAAGTGGCGCTTGATTTTTCGGGCCGTCCGAGTTTGAGTTATGGGTTGCAAATCCCGACGCAGCGTGTGGGTACTTATGATACACAGTTGGTTCGCGAGTTTTTTGTCGCAATTATTAATCACGCCCAAATGACATTGCACATTCGTCAATTAGATGGCATTAATTCTCATCATATTATTGAAGCGACATTCAAAGCCTTTGCAAGGGCCATGCGAATGGCGACTGAAGTGGATGTGCGTCGTGCCCATGAGATTCCTAGTTCAAAGGGCGTATTGTAATGAACGAGCCTCTAATAAATGAGCCTGGAGTGAATGAAACAGCCCAGAAATTTCTCCATGTCCCGGTCTTGTATCGGGAAGTAGTGGAGCAGTTGCAAGTGAAGTCGGGTGGAGTGTATCTCGATCTTACTTTGGGTGGTGGCGGGCATAGTCGATTGATTTTAGAGGCAAATCCTGATGCGCAGGTCATTGGCATTGATCAAGATGCCATGGCGATCGGGGCGGCAACAGCAAATTTAGAGGAGTTTGGCGATCGGGTGACAATTAAGAAGTCAAACTTTGCCGAGTTCAAACCGGGTAAACAAAAATTTGATGGAATATTGGTAGATTTGGGTGTGAGTTCAGCGCAGTTTGATATTGCGGAACGTGGCTTTAGTTTTCGCAATACGGCTCCGTTGGATATGCGAATGGATCAAAGCCAGGATCTTGATGCGGCAGAGATCATTAATACTTGGGATGAAAAGGAGATGGCGGACATCTTTTATAAGTATGGTGAGGAGCGATTGTCTCGGCGGATTGCACGGAAAATTGTTGAGGAACGCCCATTTGAAACGACAACGGAATTGGCCTATGCGGTTGCTGGATGCTTCCCCGCTAGTGCGCGCCGTGGACGAATTCACCCCGCGACTCGAACGTTTCAGGCATTACGAATTGCGGTGAATCGGGAATTAGAAGTATTAGAGACATTGATTGAAAAAATACCGCTTTGGTTAAATCCAGGGGGGCGAATTGCAATGATTAGTTTTCATAGTTTAGAAGACCGAATTGTAAAACATCGTTTACGAGAATCTGAATTGCTTCGGGTTTTGACGAAAAAACCAATCTTGCCACAGGAGGATGAGGTGGATACTAATTTTCGATCGCGATCGGCCAAATTACGCGTTGCAGAGCGAAAGGAACTAGAGTAGAAGACAAGATTAGTGGGGAAATTAGACCTAGTTTAATTATCTGTCAATGCACCGCCACAGGAACTTCCAGCCCCTGCTGTACAGCCAAAGCAATGTCTTCCGGTAACGATCGTTCTTGTATTCCAATCCTGTAAATTAAAGCTATGAATCGAATTGTCAATAGGCAGATCAAGCATTTGATTGAAGTCGCAGTCATAGAGCTTTCCATCCCAACTTACGGATAATGTATTGCGACACATCAGGCCGTTTAGGGTGGCCGGATTGAATGCATTCACCAGTTGTTCCATGTAGGCTTGCAAGTTTCCAGAGGTTTCCAGCCATTCTAAATATCGAGAAATCGGCATATTATTTAGAGTGATAAGCCGATCGAATTGAATGCCAAAGTTTTTTTCAAGACCTATTTTCCATTCATGTTCAAGTCGTGTTTGATTGCTAGATAGAAAAGCTCCCACAGGATTACTCATTAAAGTTAGAACACGATCGGGATCGCCTTGGCCATACCCTGCGCTGTTGAGTCGTTGTAATGCTTCAATAGATTGTTCAAAGGTCCCGTCGCCGCGCTGAAGATCCGTATTACGTTTGCGATAGTGGGGTAATGAACAAACGACTTCGACTTTGCGATCGGCGAACCATTCAGGTAAGTGAGTTTTACCTGGAAGTAATAATACCGTCAGATTACAGCGATCGATGATATGTTTGCCGCGTTGAACACATTGATCCACTAAGTATTCAAAATGTTGATTCAATTCCGGTGCCCCGCCTGTGAGATCGACGGTATGAGCACTGGTTTGATCTAATGCGATTAAACAGGCATCGATCGTGGCGCGGTTCATATTTTCGGTCGTCCGATCGGGTCCAGCATCTACATGACAATGTTTGCAAGTCATGTTGCAAAGTTTGCCAAGATTGATTTGGAAAATATCCAGATGGACAGGAATGATGGGTTTTAATATGGCCCGATCGAAGTTACCGTTGGGTATGTTTAAAGAATTGAGAAGTGTGATTTGATTGAGTGGGTTTGAGAGTGGTGAATTTTGGCGTGATAGAGTTTGGGGCTTCATAAATTAGATTAAGAACTACATTGAAAGTTGATTGGCTCGATCGAGCATTTGTAAGCCATGAATTAATGAGGCTCCGCCCCGAATTGCGGTAGCAACATGAACTGCTTCGGTCATTTGTTCTAAATCCGATCCTTGTTGAAGTGATTCTTTTGAATAAGCATCAATACAATAAGGACATTGAATCGCATGGGCGACGGCTAGAGCAATCAATGCTTTTTCGCGTTTTGATAAGGCGCCTTCATCGAAGACTGCACCATAGTAGGAGAAAAACTTTTCGGCAAGTTCTGGATTACCTTCACCGATATTCGCAAAGTTTGGAAGATGGGAACGATCGTAGTAGTCGGGCATTTGGTTTTTGAGTTTGGTTGGTTTGATCCCCCTAAATCCCCCTTGGTAAGGGGGACTATGAGTAAGAGGAACTATGAGTAAGATAGACTCTGGGTTTGTATTGAAATTCTTTATATTATCATTTCACAAATTCTCCAAATCCGGTCCCCCCTTATTAAGGGGGCTAGGGGGATCTCTATCCTATCAATTCCTTTGCATAGTCTGAAACTAATGCTTCAGAATCATTTACCATGCTATTTAAGATTACTTTTGCTTCACTTGAATTTGGGAAATAAGCTAAGGCTTGTGCGACCCGATAGCGGATTTGGGAGTCGGGATTTTGGGCAAAGGGTTCTAGAATTGAGATCGCACGTTCATCTTTTAATTCACCTAGGGCACCGATCGCAGAGACTATCAATAACTCGGTACCAGAATTGATTGCACTTTCTAATATCTCTATGGCCATCGGTTCACCCAATTCACCCAGAGTGGCTACAATGCTCATCTGGATAATCCAATCTGATGTTGAAATGTAGAGTTGTCTGAGTTCTGGATAGGCTTCAATTAAATGTAATGCGCCAATGCAATCAGCAGCAGCAGCCTGAACATCTGCTTCAGGATCTTTGATGCCAACGCGGAGCATTTCTAGAGTGCGGGTTGGATTTTCGTGACCTAACGTCGAAAGCTGTGACATGGCTGCATATCGCACACGCACATTGGCATCTTGCACGATCGGCTGAATCATTTCAAATGCAATGGCACGATCGAGTTCTCGCAATTGATTGACTCCCCGAAGACGATCGCCGAAATCAGTGGAACTGAGCAGGGTGTGAACGGATTCTCTAGTAATACTCATGGCGAATGAATAATTTTGTTAGGGTTTAAAGACATTGCTCCTATTTTCTCACAGAGTCGTAAGGCTGGATGAATCTTGGATCAGAAATGCTTCAACAATCGTTAAATTCACTTGTGCAAAATAGTGTTGGCGAAAGCGTTCTTCTCGAATTCGAGTAGTCCAAAACGACTCTGCTGCGGTCAATTCTGCGGTTTCAGGTGGATTGTTTGTAGTCCGAGAAATCTGTAATCCGTCCCGTTGATTAGTGATTTCAAATCCCAAATTTCGTAATATTTCGAGACCAATTTGAAATGTTGTGGCACTTACAACAAGCCGATCGCAATAGTGTTGTGGGGAAATATGGTCTCCGGTGCGGGCGAGATATTTTGCAATGCCAATGAGTTGGGGCCAATTGTTTTGGGTGGGGTTACGATAGTCTAAGGCAAGAGGCTGTTGGGCCGCGATCGCACGTCTGAATGCAATTTTTAAGGTATTCCAATCGCTGGGACATTGAGTCAATCGTATGACGTTCTGGGTTGATTTACCTGATTCAGTTCGCCAGTCGAGAATTGGGATGCTGTTAGGTTTAATTTCGATCGGGCTGACAGGACAGCATTCTATTAATCGCACTTCATAGCGTTTCTTATCAACATTATTTTCGAGATATACGATCGCATCACAAAGCCCTTTGGGAATGTCATCTTGGGAATGCCCCGACCAACTTCCTGAAATGCTATTCTGCTTTGTATTGTCATATAATTTGAATTGTGTTTGTAGGTAAGCAATTCGCTGCTGTTTACTATCTTTGATATTGCTAGTGATTAAGTCATCAAATTGCACATTTCTTAACCATAAACGCGGCACTGGATTTCCAATTCCACAAGGTTCTATGAATCGAAGTGCTTTGTAGAGTTCTGCCCCAAGTTCTGCAACGGTGACGCAGAGATCGGGCGGTGGAATGACTACATTGGGTTTGTATAGTCGTAAATGATGATCAATAGCTTGGGTAAAGAGTGCTAGATTTTCACCTTGTAAGCTCAAGCTCACAGAATTAGGATGCCCACCTAGCTCATGAAGTAAATGCATTTGTGGTTTAAGTAAATCATATAAATCTTGAGTGGATCGCCCAATGCCCCGTATGATTTTAGGATCTTCTGTACTGAATAGAAATGTGGGTTTTTGGAATCTTTCTTCGATCGTTTTTGCAACACTAGTTAATGTATTGAAACTCCATTGTGGATTGGCTAGAACGATCGCTTCACTGGTCGATAAATCAATAGTCTGAATGGCTGTCAAAACTTGGTCAAGTACTTCCTTATGCAATCCCAGTGACCGAGTATAGCCAAGTTCAGCTTGATCGGCGATGACGGTAGCTTCTGTTAGGTCATCGGTTGTGAGCAATTTGATACAAGCCTCAGGTTGAATCTGACTCAATGCTCGAATACGTGCGCCTAGTCCTGAATTGAACTCTGTCGCCCGATCGCCGTGGTCTCGACAATGCTTTAAAAGTCGCTGAATACCAGGTCTGGTGGCTGTTTTGGGATTGGCTTGTAATTGCAATTGTGGAATACTGTTTTGAAATAGAGTACGCGCTTCGCCTTTGTATTCGACTAAATCCGCTAACATTCCGATCGCAACAATATCAAGTAGATTAGTTGGTTCCTTTTCCTGAAGTGCTGTAATCAATTTGTAGGCGATCGCGACGCTGGGTAATGTGGCGCAGGAATGATTTTGGTCTAGATATCGCGAATTTAAATGGATGATAGTTGTGATATTGGGCCGATCGTCGGTATGGTGATCAATAATAATTACATCTAATCCAATTGATTTGGCGTGGTTAAGTTCAATTTCATTGTGGCTTCCCAGATCACATGTAATCACCAGTGTAATGCCTTGTGTTTTCAATCGATCGAGTTCCGCAATCGACAATCCCCGAAAACAATAGTCATAATCTGGCTGAACGATCGTCATCCGATCGCCCAACTTCAACCCCTCCCAAAGCAGTGCTGTCGTCGCAATTCCATCCGGTGCCGGGTCACTCCACAACGCCACAAGTTCATCATTTGCTGTCGCCTGTTTAATCCGCTGAACCGCCATTTCCATGTCGTATCCAAAGGCTAGGGGATCCCCACTTTGCGATCGATCGATATTCAAAAATCTCCGTATTTCTGCAAGATCGCGATGTCCTCGCTGCCAAAGTAATCGGGCGAGATATAGATTGGGTTCGATCGCTTCGATCGCCTTGATAAAGTCAGCAGGTGGCATCATTTTTCTAGTTTAGTGGTTTCGGAAAACGACTACGAATGCGTTGATTATCCATTCTTCACCATCCAAGTTAGCATCCCTAAAATCCGATCGACAGGTTGCAATGGATAGTCTGTGAGGTCAACTGTAATGATTTGATCATCCAATTTTAGAAATCGCCATGCAGTCCCACTTGTGGTTGCGCCATAAATGGTTGAAACATCTAGATTCTGTTGTTGATTAAATCGTTGTGCGGCGATCATTTCGGCCATACATTGTCCGAGACCACTATTTAGACTATCTCGCTGGGCTTCAACCACAACGATCGCAGGTGCTTCAATTTCTAATTGTTCATCTGAACGGCTAATTAAAAAATCACATATACCACTCAATCCAACACTTACATCTACTGTGAAATCTCGCCCAGAAAACACACTAATATTTGATTTGATAATTTGTTTGAGTTCAAGTAAAACAGGTGCAACAATCATTTCAGATTTTGCTTTTTCAGATCCGACTGCGATCGCCCAGGGAACATAGTTTTCCAGGATAGATCTCAACATTATGCTGGGTTCAATATCGTTTGTTGATGGTAAAAAACGTCCTCCTTCAATAGTCTGAATTCCAAACTCTTGTTTAATTCGTTTTACGGTAAAGTCACTGTACGCCATAATGTCAGCCTCAGTTGTCATTAACAGTATATCTTCAAGTATGGCCATCAGTTGATGTGAACAATTAGGAAAAGGGCTGCGATTGTCTACGATCGACCGGAGGTCATCGGTAGAAAAACTGGGTATCCTGTGGGAAACTTTTCTAGTCTGCTTGTCCATCAGAGTCTCAGTGTTATTTAGATTCGATCGATCGCCATTACGACAAATGGTGGAATTTGTACACGTTAATGGATGCGGAAGGCCAAGAGCGAGAACAACGATCGGCGAAACCGTTTTTTGATTTTGGGTTGACGGTACAAACGATCGGCCCTATAGAATTTCCTGAATATTCGCAGGTCTATTCGTTATCCTATAGAGATTCCCTATAGTTATGTTAGACCCATGGAATTCGTTATTGCTTCACTCTTAGCGCTCAGTGTGTTTGCCGCAAAAGGAGTCAACATCGATCGAGAATATCAGCGGGGGGTTATCTTTCGGTTGGGTCGCAACTATTCGGTAAAAGGACCGGGATTATATTGGGTTGTGCCGTTGGTCGATCAAAAAGTACAGGTCGATATTCGGACTAAGACCATTGACATTGAACCGCAAGAAACCGTTACCGCCGATAGTGTCACCATTCGCGTTAATGCCGTGCTCTATTACCGCATCATTGATCCATCCAAAGCCATTAACCGAGTCGAAAGTTATCAAGTGGCCGTTTACCAGATTGCACTCACTACGTTGCGTAATGTTGTCGGACAAAATAGCCTTGATGATGTGCTTCAAAAGCGAGACAAAATCAATAATGCGGTCCAATCGATCGTCGATGAGGTGACGGAATCTTGGGGCGTTGCGATCGAACGAGTAGAGATTAAGGATGTCGAGATTCCGCAATCCATGCAGCGAGCAATGGCAAAGGAAGCAGAGGCACTCCGCGAAAAACGTGCCCGCATCATTAAGGCAGCCGCCGAACAAGAGGCATCCCAAAAGCTCTCCGAAGCTGCGGCCCAAATTGCAGGCAATCCGATTGCCTTAGAACTTCGTCGGATGCAAATGCTGACGGAAATTGGAGCAGAAAATAACACGACGACTCTTGTGATGATGCCTACTGAGTTCATCAACATGGCAAGAACGATCGCCCAAAATACCACTTCAAGCCCCCTTACACACCCAGTCCCGGAAACTGTTCTAGTTAACCCGATCGTTCGGACGACTGAAGAGAGCTAGACGATCGCAAAAATCTGAATATTCGCTATCCTAAGGGAAGTTTTCCCAGTCTGTATGCTGGAGTTTCAGCGTTATTTAAGGGCGATCGACTGCCAACATCGTTGCCTAATAGTATCAAATTTGGTACTATTAAGGCATGGAACGTGATATTCCTCTAGCCGTTAGTTTTTACTGTACAAGCTCTGGACGCGAGCCTGTGCGGGATCGGCTGAAGTCTTTGCCAGCGGAGGAACGTAAGATTATTGGTGAAGATATTAAAACAGTTCAATTTGGATTCCCATTGGGAATGCCATTGGTCCGAAAACTGAAATCTGGTCTCTGGGAGGTTCGATCGATGTTGCCTCATCGGATTGCCCGAACTCTATTCACAATGTATGAAGGCGATATTGTACTTCTACATAGCTTTATCAAAAAATCTCAAAAGACACCTAGAGAGGATTTAGATTTAGCACTTAAGCGAATGATAAATTTAATGGAGATCTAAAAATGAGTAAGCATATCGGTAGTAATTTTGACGATTTCCTGGAATTAGAAGGCATTTTGGCTGACGTAGAATCAGTCGCTTGGAAACGAGTCATTGCATTTCAAATTGAACAATTGATGGAAGAACAAAAACTTTCAAAAACGACTATGGCAGAGCGAATGCAAACCAGTCGTGCAGCGATCGATCGGCTTTTAGATTCTAATAATGGTTCAGCGACTTTGCAGACTTTGGAGAAAGCGGCGATCGTTCTTGGGAAAAGGTTACGCATTGAATTGATTTAAGTGCGATCGCAAAACCTTGAATATTCGTTATCCTGAGAGAAGCTTTTCCAGTCTGCTCGTATGCCAGAGTTTCAGCCTTATTTGGATTCGATCGCACGCCATTACGACCGATGGTGGAATTTGTATACGCTGACGGATGCGGAAGGGAAGCAAAAACAAGAATCTGCGCCGTTGCTTGATTTTGGGTTGAGTGAGCATCGCATTGCTGGAAACAGGCTAAAATAAGCAAACACGATCGTTCTTAATTACTATGACCAATCGTCAAGCCCTTCTCTCTGTCATTGAAAATAGTTCTGTTGAGCAAGAGTCAAAATCTATGATACTCACCCAATCAATTGGATATCCTATTACTTCTCTGACAGCGATTTTACATTGGGAAGAAGATGTCTATGTGGCTGAATGTCCTGAGATTGGGACCGCAAGCCAAGGTGACACGATCGAGTTAGCAATCGCAAATCTCCAGGAAGCTACCGAACTCTATCTCGAAGAATTTCCCCAAGCCCAAACGACTCGCCGCTTGATCACAACATTTGAGGTCAGCCATGCCCAAGTTGCCGCGAGTTAGTGCAAGTGAGTTAATCCGTGCCCTCGAAAGATTAGGATTTATCAAGGTTCGGCAGAAGGGCAGTCATGTGATTCTCAAGAAACGCATCACGATTGAAGGGACGACGATCGTGATTGGTTGCGTTGTACCTCTACATAACAAAACGATCGCAGTTGGGACTTTGAGTAATATTTTGAATCAAGCCCAGATTTCGGCTGAAGATTTGATTGACAACCTTTGAGGCGATTTAAAGCGCGATGGTCTACGACAGACCGGAGGTCATCAGCAGAAAAATTCATTATCTTAAGAGAAGTTTTTCTAGTCTGCTCGTATGCCAGAGTTGCAGCCTTATTTAGATGCGGTTCTTGGCTCAGTGCGTGAGTCAGACCGCTGGCGTGACGATCGGTATACTTCTACAGAAACTCAGCTACCGTTGCAAGTAAAGATAATCAAGGACGAGCAGATTAAACGTTCTAATGGTTATCAGAAAAAAGATGAGGAAAACCCTAGGCCATTCGGTCTTTTGCAATGACTTCGAGAATCTTACATTCATGAACCTGTTCTTTTAATTGGAAAACCAGGATCGGGAAAATCGACTGCATTACTTCGGCTATTGTTGGAAAAGGTTGAGATTGGGATTGAGGCTCTCAGACAAAACCCAGAAGCGTTACCACAAATTCCAGTACTAATTTTATTACGATCGTGTGATCACGGAGATATGCTGGATTGGATCGGTAAGGCATTGAATGATCTGGATCTGGAGAAAGGATAGAGACATTGTTTTTTGGGGGCTACGTGTATATGCGTCTAGCCTATACACGTAGAACTTTTTTACCCAAATCTCGACTTTTCAAATAGCCTCTAAGGGCAGTACCCCCTATTGATCGGATTAATGTACACCTTCTTGAAGTAGTTTCTGTTATTTCTGTCAAGGTCTTTATTCATCCTGTAAAATACTTTTGTCCGCTTTATCAATCTAGGAGTTCGCAGATGGATAGGATAGATCGGCAGAAACTTCAATTACAAGCAAGTCATACCCTCAGGAAAACCTTACTTGTCGCATTGCTGTACGGGACAGCAATTGTGAATAGTGGCGATTGGGCAGCGGCAAATTCGACAGTTGTTTCTCAGAAAATCGCTCAGAAGACCAACATCGATCGAAAAACTTATCTGGCAACACTTCAATCTCAACTTGAGCTTGCAATCGAGCGGAAGCAACGCCTAGAATACCTGGCGAAAGAAGGAGCAGTTTCTGATTCGGCAGTGGTGGGTGCGATCTCCCAGATCGAGAATATTCAACGTGAAATCAATGATGCAATTAATGATGCAATTTGTGAGGATCTAGTCTCTCCAAAAATTTTCGCTTTAGTTAAACGGCTTCATCGCGAAAGAAGTCGGGCTAGTTCTCCAGTTATTCCGCCTAAACTGGCTCAAGTCTTGTATGACAACGGTGCCATTAGTTATATTGACTATATCAATAATATAGAACGTCAAGATGTAAATGTGCTCCAGATCACTTTAAATCAACTTGTTCAGCAGAATCCCAAAGCGTGGGAAAATATGAGTCGAAAAGAATGTAGTCAATGGCGATGACAGCGAATAGAGCAGTTAACTCCATCCGGAAACTAACGCTGGGTGGGTCGTTATTGTATACTGTGTATCGAATCGTTGAGCGCAATTTTATTTGATAGAACTGGACCGGGTCGGTTGACGCCTCAAGATCCATCGGAGTTAGAGGATCTAGGAAGCTGTTTGAAAAGTCGAGATTTGGGTAAAAAAGCTCTCCGAGTATAGGCTTAGACGTATAAACACTTAGTCCCCAAAGAACAATGTCTTAATCCTACCCTAGCGATTTAACTCGTGACGAATTTGAATTAATCAAAGCCTTCTGTCCTGAAGCCAAATCGGGAGGGCATCCTCGAACCCCTGAACTCTGGTCCGTTCTCAATGCTATTTTCTACCTCGTAGTAGCAGGCTGTCGGTGGCGAATGACCTCCGATCGGTCATAGGACCATCGCACCTAAACCACTAATCAATTCCCCCTAGAACTCTTCTTTCGCCGGACGCAACAACCCCGGAATCACCACCGCCAAAACACCCGCACCGAAGAAGGCAATCACATTTCTAGCCAACGGCAACCACTCCGTCGTCCGAGTCACCACCGGACCAATACCAAAGGCAAAGAACAAAATGCCCCACAACGGAGACAGAATCAGCGACCATTGCCAAGAGAAAAACTGACCTTCCTTCCGAGGCTGACCCGCAAACCCCGCGACAATTCCACCAACCGCCGATGAAATGAAGGTCAAAATCCATTGCTCTTGCGGCAATCCCGGCACCACACTACAGCCACCCTGACGCAAACATAATTCTAAGGTCTGAATGGTTTGGATAATCGCCTCATCTTCTCCATTATCCGCCACAAAAAACTGATTCCCAAAGCGTGTCTGAAGCTCAATCCAAAAGGTCCGAGACAACAACGGATACAGTTGCTCACCCACACTAAAATTTAGAATATTGCCGCCCCGCGCATCCGCCACCAACATCACACTCTTATCGTCTAACCCCCAAAACGCCTTCACCGCACGCCCCGGAGTCCGATCGAACTGAGTCAGTATTCGCAGTTTCCAGCCCGTTTCCTCCTCAAATTTCGTCAACTCCGTCCCTAGACGATCTTCCTGAACTGGAGTCAGCACCCGCGCCAAATCAATGATATTCGTGGGGTGATCTGGGAGCAAATCTGGATTCTCATACGCCAGAACGGGGCTACACCAGAGAACAAGAGCCGCCAAAACCACACAGCACCCTTTTACGAATGACTGGGACCATGCAAGAGAAGAAAAAAGTTTCATTCGGATAGAGGTCACGGGCGAGGGTTTACATTTATTAACAGTGATTCTCATCTTACGAGGGTCGGTGATTCCCCGTCAACGGATCGACCATCATCGCCGTTTGCGCCCGCCTCTGGAAAACGATCGCCATGCTGCTGCGATCCCCACAACCAAGCTCTTCGTCCCCCCATTTGCCCGCTTTACCTGATGCTTCACTTCCGCCAAGCTCTCATCCACCTGCTTCACCACATGACTCGCATGTTCTAATCCCTGACTCACATCCTCCGTCAAATCCGAAAGCTCCAGTCCCGTCCTTCGCATTGCTTCTAGGGTTGGGGGCAGCTCACGAGACAGCAAGTCAAACAGCTTGTGCGCACTTTGAGCCGCCTTACTTAGCTCCTGAAACGCAGGCACCGCCACAATCAGCACCGCCGTCAAACTCATGGCGACTAGACACAAGGAGAGTCCTAAGCAAAAAAGCGGATCCATTATTTGTCGTCCACAGTATAATCCGTCAATGTAGAGGACGATGACTCACGATCGGGAATGATCGATCGAAGATCCTCTAAATCTGATGTCCGTTGACTGGCTTCAATACCCGCTTCGACCCCTGCGGCGATCGCCTCCTTAAGCCGAACCAACGTATCATCCCACCGTTGAACGGCGTTTTCCGTCAAACGATCGGTCTGAACCTGAACCACCCCCAAAAGATCATCCGCCAGATCAGGCAGTGCCTCTGCTGATTTTTTCAAAATGCGTCGGGTCTCATGACCGGGACGAGGTGCCATCAACAGTCCAGCGATCGCACCCGCTGCCGCACCAAACACAATTCCACTTAAAAAACGACCAGAACGGTTATTGGACATAGGAGATTACGCCGTCATGCTATCGATTCTCACCAATCTTATCGTACTCGTTCTAATCATCGGATGCGCCGGGACATGGCTTTTTGCCGATCGTTCCTAGGAAATGGATTAAATTGCTTTATTTTTGACCAATGACGCTGTACGCCATAGATTGTAATTAGGAGTGAGGTCAAAAGCTGAAAGGCTGGGATTAATTGGAATTGCAATGACTGGTGAAGCTGATGATAGTGCGTTTGAAACTCAGCGAAGGACGAATTTTGAATAGGGATTAGGCAATTTTGAAATGACCGCTCAGATTGCATTAGACCTTCGTTCAGCCGAATCAGCGATCGGCGCCATTGGATAATTTGCCCTGCGGTCCAGAGACAAAGTAGGCAGAGAAAACAATTGAATGTAATAACAAAAATAACAATAGGCGACATGAGACTATAAAAGTTATGCAACACCATCAGCTTACCAAGCAATCCAACGATCGCAAACCTGAGAAATCATGTTTTATCTGTTGACTTAACAACTCAAAACTTATCGTGATCCCGTTGAATTTGTTACCCCGTTCATCAAGCATTGAGTTATGGTTATGCAATGCAAGCTCAGAAACCATAATAATAATTTTTACATTTACAGATTAAATTCACATCTGACTAATTTAGGTGATTCGTATGTTTGATTCAAAGTCTGCTATTTCTGTGCCCAGAACAATTCAAGAAGTTGCTGAAGCTGTTCGTCTATTCAAATCTCGTGACTGGAGTCGTGAGGAACTCTATGAACGTTGGCAAGCTATTCGATCGGCAACTCTAA
>JAYUEW010000222.1:0-11729 GCA_043739045.1 Synechococcales cyanobacterium | reverse complement strand
CCTAGAGGGAGGAATTGAAAATCACTATACGGATCGTTCAGGGTTGTCGATAGGTATTCAGGCTATGTCGGAAATTTCCCAACTGCTCCAACGCGGTCTCCAGGCTCTCTCTCAAGGCGACGACAGTACAGCTTTCCAGCACCTCACTCAAGTCATGGCGGATTTGGAACAGGCAGGAATGGCGAATTCGAGTGACGGTTGGAAGGCTCAAATGGGTCTTGTGACGCTACATCAACGGGCTGGGAATTTGACGATCGCCCGCGATCTGGCCCAGTCCCTTAGCCTCGTTCGCAATTCTAAGGTGAGTGATTGGGCAAAAGCTCAACTGGTAGTGATCCAGGGCACTGGGCTAACGCATGGGAACGAGTCTTTATCTACGGACACGGACCAACCCGTGAACCAAGACACTGGATTTGTGGCGTTTGATGAAAATGCGCCGAGACCGGAACGTCGTCGTCTGAAATCGAATGGTGCGATCGGGGCTTTTGCTGGATCTGAGAATTTTCACGCTGATTCAGCAAATCTCTCTACTACTGAAGACCACACAATAAATATTGGCATAACGGATATTGGGTTTGACTCGACACAACCCTACGATCGTCCGACTCAGTGGAGTCCATTAAAAGAGACCAAAAGTTTCAACTTGCCCCTGATTCAATTACTGACGATCGTGGGGCTGGTGGTTATTCCAGCGGCGCTGATTGGGGGCTTGCAATGGAGTGCGCAGATATTGGGATCGATACGAAATAAGCTGCCGTTTTTGGGGTGGCAGCAGCCGATGGCACTAGAAATTCCTTGGGTGGAGTTGACATTGCTGGCGATCGGGGCAATTGCCGTGAGTCCGTGGATTATTCGCTGGCAACTGAATCGATCGGGCAAGGTGAAAAATCTTTCGACGAGTCAGCTTTCGCAATATAGCCCAGAAGCCTATCGAGTTCTTCAGCGCGGATGCAAGGGTGCAAAAATAACCTTCCCTCACTTAGAAATTATTGAGACCGATTTACCGTTGGTGTTGAGTTATGGCGTTTTGCCAATGCACCAAACTATTGCGGTGAGTCGTGCGTTGTTGGAGCGCTTTCAAGATGGTGAGATTGCGACTTTGTATGCGATTGAACTCAATAATTTGGCCAATTGGACAACTGCAATTTTGGCTTCGACGACGACATTGGCGCTTTTGCCGTACACCATTTATTGGGAATGTTCTAAGTTGGGCGATCGCTTTCTAACGTTAGCGCTGGAACCCCAATCATTGGTTCTGTTGCCTTGGATTTGGAAAATTGCAGGATTATTTTTTGCAACGATCGCGGCGATTAGTTATGGTGTTTTTGCATTTTTGCGCTGGATGGGATTTGGGTTATCCCGATCGCGTTCAGAAGAGAACGATCGGGCCGTTTGTAATTTGACGGGCAATCCGAATGGTCTTGCTGGTACTTTATTTCAATTGCGATCGTTGACGGCGGATGCGATTGTTCAGTCATCTTTAGCGACAAATGGGGCGACATTTATATTAGAAGGGTTTGAGAATTTGCTGCCCGTGAGTTTACGAGACTCCGCCACAGTTCCATTGCGCTCTGTCGAATCGTGGTGGGCCATTAATCAATCTCAACAACCCACAGAAACCCGATTGATCAGACTTGGGGCGATCGCGTCTCACTGGAATTTAACACCTCTTTTTTCTGATCCGCTCTCTTCGGGGACAAAGAGACTTACAAGATTGCCTAGCCAGTCGGTTCGGACTTGGTCTACTCCCTGGGTTTGGGGAGTAACTGGCTATGGATTGGCAGGGTTGGCATGGGGATTGGGTTGGATATTGTATTGGGTTGGGCAGCGACAGTTGGCGTGGTTGGGCAGTGACCATAGTTTGTTTTTAGGGTTGCCAATGATTGGGTTTGGTATGGGAACTTGGATGCGATTTAATGCTTTTTTCCCAGAACTCTCAACCACCATGAGTCGCTGCGATCGTTCTAATTTGAATGCGGCGGGTTCGGAAGCATTGAATGTGGAGAATACAGCGTTGATTCATTCATTAACTCAAGCGAATGCGATACCACTAAAACCACATATGGTGATGCTCCAAGGCAAGCTTCAAGGCCGATCGGGTGTAGGGAATTGGCTGGGCCAGGATTTGTGGCTTGAGATGGCATCGGGCGATCGGATTAAGTTACATTTTGGGGCGAGTTTAGGGCCGATCGGATTAGGATTGCGGGAATTTTTTGGGAATCCAACCTTATCGCGGTATGTGGGGCAAGAGGTGATGATTTCAGGTTGGCTGCGACGGGGGGCGACGATTTGGATGGATGTGGAGGCGGCTCGGACCAGTCAGGGGGTGCTGTCAGGTGGACACCAGGTTTGGTCGATTTTGGTTGGGGGATTGTTGGTCGGAATTGGTCTTTCTGTCTTGTTGTAATGAACTTGTTATGGGGAATATTTTTTTACAACTTCCGTCAGACTATAAATAGCGCGTTTATGGCAATTCCTTGATTCTCAATCCCATGGGCTTTTTGTCGATCGTTGGCACCCAGTATTGGAAGAGTTTAGGGTAGAGTTTTTTGAATAAACATTCTGTTACAATTCGTATATTCACAATAGTTTCGATTGGGTGAATTCATGATTACCACAACTCATCCGATCGCCCATCAATTTTGGACATGGCACCCCAACAAGGATAGTCAGGCTTTTACGATCGCATATCAGAAACAAGGCGACCACGGGATTCCAGTCATTTTGATTCATGGGTTCGGCGCAGGCACGTTCCACTGGCGAAAGAATTTGCCCGACCTTGCCGTTAATGCTCAAGTTTATGCAATAGATCTTCTCGGCTTTGGCAAATCTGACAAACCCACCCCAAATATAGAAGTAAACTACACCTTTGAAACTTGGGGACAACAAATCCTAGATTTTTGTCGGGAAGTGATCGGCGGCCCTGCATTACTCATTGGTAATTCGATCGGCTGTATTGCGGCGATGCAGGCGGCAGTGGATGGGCCGGAATGGGTCAAAGGCGTGGCTTTATTGAATTGTTCATTGCGACTATTGCACGATCGCAAACGAGCCACTCAACCGTTCTATAAACAATTTGCACCATTA
Organism: Synechococcales cyanobacterium; assembly: GCA_043739045.1. Classification (GTDB taxonomy): domain Bacteria; phylum Cyanobacteriota; class Cyanobacteriia; order Leptolyngbyales; family Leptolyngbyaceae; genus JAAFJU01. Next base: position 8,642 of record JAYUEW010000222.1, on the reverse strand, counting down.
TTACAAAATGTACTGCAATACAAACCGATCGGCAATTGGTTTTTTAGTCAAATTGCTCAACCTAAGACCGTGAAAAAAGTATTGTTGCAAGCTTATAAACGATCGCAAGCCGTCACCGATGAATTAGTGAATTATTTGCTTGAACCCGCTCAAGATCCAAAAGCAGCCGATGTCTTTTTGGCATTCACGGCCTACTCACAAGGTCCACTGCCAGAAGACCTATTCCCACAATTACAATGTCCTGCGATCGTACTTTGGGGCACCGAAGATCCATGGGAACCGATCGCGCTTGGTCGTGAATTTGCCCACTATCCAATGGTGACAGCGTTTATTGAATTACCAGGACTTGGGCATTGTCCACAAGACGAAGCTCCAGAAATTGTAAACCCAATTTTGAATGATTGGATACGATCGCTGGAGCTTGTTTAGAATGAATTGAGACTTAATTACATTGAGGCTTAATTACATTGAGGCTTAATTACCGCCGATCGTTACCGAAGAAAATCATAATCACATATTGCATCACTTGTAATAGTGAATACAATGCCGTTGCAACATAAGTGAACGCTGCGGCATTCAAGACTTTCTTCGCACCTTGGTTTTCCTTACCTTGAAGAATACCAAATTCATCCATCATTCTTAATGCCCGCGCTGAAGCATCAAATTCCACGGGAAGCGTGACTAAATGAAACACCAAACTGGATGCAAACAGTAACAATCCAATATAAATAAACAACAGACTTAGGCTGCCTAAACCGCCCAGCATCATACCGCCCAAGATCAACATCGGACCAAACTGAGCGCCAATATTGACCGCCGGAACCAAAGACGATCGCAGATTCATCGCCTGATACCCTTCTACATCTTGCAAAACATGCCCGCACTCATGGGCTGCCACCGCCGCCGCCGCCAAAGATCTAGATCCGTAGACAACCTCCGAAAGCCGAACAGCCTTTGCGCTCGGATCATAGTGATCGCTCAGTACACCCGCAACAGGTTCAACCGTAACATGATTAACGCCCATACGTTTTAGAATACTTTCCGCAACTTCTGCCCCCGTCATTCCCATACTAGATTCGATTTGGGAATACTTATCATAGGTACTCTGAACCCGCTGCTGTGCCCACCACACGAGCGCCATGCCGGGAAGGAGCATTAACATCGAAGGATGGAACATAGGAAAAAACATAACTTAACTCGCTAACTGAACAGTTCTATTACTTATACTAACAGCACTCTTTTCTATGACACATATCGGCTACCCCATCTAAATTTGGACGGATATTATGAACGTCTAACCTAGGGAAACATCTGCTTTAGAAACGATCGATAGATGGTTTTGCCTGTTTCATTTAAATGCACTCCATCAAAAGTTACATCCGATCGAAGGCTATTATTTTCGTAGAGTACCTCCAATCCCTGAAATGCTGTGGGAATACCTTCTTCGGTCGAGACTTTATCAATCAGACGATTAATTTCATCCACTCGGGATAATGGACCTGCCATCATCGGATTTAGACTTGCTTTTAAGGTGGAATAAAAAGCTGGGATGAGGATAATTTGTTGCGATCCTAAAGATTTGACTAAGCGCAATGCTTCTCGTAGATTCTCCACAAATTCTGCATCTTCAATGGTGTACATTGCATCGTTGGTCCCGATCGCGATGATCGAATACTGACATCCGACTTGGACAGATTTAAGGGTTTTCAACTGTGTTACTAACGACACTGTACTGAGGCCGCCTGTGCCAAAATTAACATTGTTTTGGCCTAGTGTCTGTCCTAGTCCAGATGAAATGGAATCGCCGAAGAGGCAAACTGAGTAATTCTGATTTCGGTTTTGTTCTGCTTGCAAACTAATCTGTGCGTTCCACCAGGGCAAAGTCGATAGGTTGTCAGGATGAGAGTCCTGTAATGCATAGAGCGGGGCAGAAACCAAAAGGGATAAGCCGATGAAGCAAGCTAAAGTTTTTTTCCAAGAAAATTTGAAAAAAGATGACTTTATCGAAAAATTTTTAGAGTCGTCAAGAGGTAAGGTTGAAGTCTTGTGTTGCATAGGTTTTGATGGTCTAAGTGTTAGAGAGGGAGAAACAGTATGAGACATCGATCGATGTCTATGGTCCCTCTGGTGATTGAATTCAGACGATCGAATTTACACTAAATCGACTATCTCATGAGTCTTCCCGGTTCGGTTCTTAATCTTTAAATTCCATGTCTAAATTAGCTTCTATTAAGTTCCTGAGTTGTCGTCTATTTAGCCGATTCTCAAAACGGTCTAGGGGCAAAACGCCTCAGTCGAAATCCCATAATAAGCGCAAATTTTTTCTAACAATGGGCCTTTCCGCTCTGATGCTGATTAGTTCGGCTACGTATTGGTATGTGTTCGTGGCGGGAGTTCCCCAACTTGATGCGCCTGAGGTGGAGGTAGTCAAGGATTTAGCGTTTGAGACTCGGACCTTCAGCAGTAAAGCGATGGGCGGGGAACGACGCTATGGGATAGTTCTACCTCCTGGTTATAATCCCAAGACTAAAACGCACTATCCCGTTATTGTGCTGCTCCATGGTGGTCATGGGGATGAGCGCGACTATCAAAAACGGGCGGCTTTGACCATGGTTCTCGATCGTCTTTACCGCGAAAAAAAGTTGCCCCCATCTATTGTTGTGACACCAGATGGGAATGATTCTCGGGGCAGTAGTCCATTTTGGGATCCCCAATACTACGACGGTCCTAACGGCAAAGTTGCCTCCCTAATTTCAGATGATCTTGTTAATGAAATTAAATCAAACTATAAAGTGCTGGGTCATCCTCGCTATTGGGCAATAGGTGGGCTATCCTCTGGGGGCTGGGGGGCTGCTAACATTGGGATGCGTAGGCTAGATCGATTCAATGTATTCTTTAGTCATACGGGTTATTTTAAAGACCCAAATGGAACTGCTCAGAATCCCATAACGGCGATCGATCGGATTAAACCTCGTTTACGATCGCGTATTCATGTTTATCTGGATGCTGGAGAGAACGATAACACGTATTTACAGGCGACAAGAGAATTCTATGAGAAATTACGCACTCTAGGAATCTCGGCGGAATTTCATGTGTTTCCGGGTGGACATGGCATCGTGGGTGCAGATTCAGGCTGGAATTATTGGAATAAGCATTTACACGATTCTTTAGCGTATGTTGGCAAACGATTTCGAGATCCAAATCTGACATCTTTGGTGAACCCATGATTATTAAAGATTCTATTCATCGTAAACTCCGTTCATTTGTTCAAGTCTGGAAAGAAATGAATCACGATCGTACAGCTATTGGTCTTTGGAGTGTTTCCTTATTGACGGCTTCTATGGGCCTCGGCAATGTGTGGTCTTCTGTATTTCCAGGCGACCCGACGCGCTTGGAGTGGTTAGATTTCTTTATGCCGATTGAGATGCGGGCAGAGGCGCATATTTTCTCGGCAATGTGTGGCTTTTTGCTGTTGATGATGGCGGTAAATCTGAAACGCCGTAAGCGAATGGCTTGGTGGATCACCATGGGAACTTGTGCGGTCTCGATCGTCACTCATCTCATTAAAGGATTGGACTACGAAGAATGCATTTTAGCAATTGTTTTGATGACACAATTACTAATAATGCGGAAGGAGTTTACGGCTCGCTCCGATCGCCCCTCTGTTGCTCAAGGTGTACGCCATTTTGGTGCAGCACTACTATTTACATTAATGTACGGTTCCACGGGTTTTTATATTCTTGATGGCCATTTTTCAATTTATCAAGGTGAAAAATTAATCCAACATTATAATTTTGGTATAAAAGCTGCGATTATTCAAACATTTGAACTCTTTTTTACGGCAGACAATACAGGACTAATCCCTGAAACGGTTTATGCAACTTGGTTTGTGCATTCGATTTATGCTGTCGGATCATTGACAATACTGTATGCCATTGCCATGTTATTGCGTCCTGTATTGCTCAAAAATAGCGCGAAAGCCGATCGTAGATTTGCTGAGATTATTATCAATCAATACGGTCAATCATCGCTGGCTCGGTTGGCTCTACTGTCCGATAAAGAATATTATTTTAGTCCATCGCACCGATCGGTGATTGCCTTTGTTGTGAAGGGGCGATCGGCAATCGCGTTGGGTGATCCGATTGGGCCAGAGGACGATCGATTGGAGACATTGTATTCGTTTCGTCAATTTTGCCGATCGAATGATTGGTTCCCAGCATTTTATGAGGTCGGGAGTGAACAACTCAGTCATTATCGTGAAATGGGTTGGCATTGGATTCAAATTGGTGAGGAAGCCATTGTAAATTTATCCAAGTTTCATTTAAAAGGTAAATCAAATCAATCCTTACGGACGGCCATCAATCGTTTGACTAAAACTGGACATCGTTTTGTTGTTTATGAACCTCCTAACAGTGCGGAATTAATTGCGAAACTCAAGCCCGTAAGCGATGAATGGTTGAAGCAAAAAAATGGTTCGGAAAAGCAGTTTTCTATTGCGTGGTTCGATCGGGATTATTTACAAAATTATAAGATTGCTGTCGTCTATGATGCGAACGATCGGATTGTGGCCTTTAGTAATTTGCTATCCGGTTATAACAAAAATGAAGTGACAATAGATTTGATGCGATACCGAGCTGATGTAGAGAATGGCACGATGGAATATTTGTTTGTTTCATTGCTTAAACACTTTAAGTCAGAACACTATGACACCTTAAGTTTTAGCTTGTCGCCGTTGGCGGGTGTAGGGGCAACAACGTCATCTCCAGCGATCGAAAAGGGATTACGACAGTTTGTGAAATATCTCAATCGTTTTTATAATTTCAATGGCTTGCATCAGTTTAAGCATAAATTTCAGCCGGATTGGGAGCCACGTTATTTGGTGTTCCCCAATCATCAATCGCTTCCCGAAATTGCTTTGGGTTTGGTTCGGGCAGATTCGGGCGATCGGCTTTTGGACTATCTGAAAGGCTGCAATTAAGATTAAATTTAGACGTGGTAAGCTATAGGACTAAAAGTATTGGATTCTCCATTAGAAAATTATGACCCGATCGATCGTTCAAACTAATCTAGCTCCTGCACCCGTCGGACCTTATAACCAGGCTATTGTTGCATCTGGGAAGATGGCGTTTTTGTCCGGACAGATTGCCTTGGAAGCTTCCACTGGTGCGATCGTTGGTGAGGGGGATGTGGTAGCGCAGACTGAACAGGTGATGGCAAATTTGAAGGCGGTTCTTGAGGCATCGGGGGCGAGTTTTGCATCTGTGGTGAAGACGGGTGTTTTTTTGAAAGATATGAATGATTTTGCGGCAGTGAATGCGGTTTATTCTAAATACTTTGATGAGGCAAATGCTCCGGCCCGCGCCTGTGTGGAAGTTGCCAGGTTGCCGAAGGATGTGTTGGTGGAGATTGATTGTATTGCGATCGTTGAATAACCCTTATTCAGGAGCCTTCCATGACTTCAGTAATCACTATTCCCATTGACTATCCTTCTGGAGATGGACAACCTGTGGCCGAGACGTTTGATCATTTGTATGTGATGTTGATTACGATCGCCGTACTCCGACAGTACTTGCAGCATGAGAGAGCTTGCGTTCTAGGTAATCAATTTCTGTATTATGCTCAAGGATTACCTCGATTGAAATGTGCACCGGATGTGATGGTGATTTTTGAGGTGGAACCGGGGGGACGAGATAACTATAAAATTTGGGAGGAAGGTGAGATTCCACGAGTCGTTTTTGAGATGACTTCACCAGGAACCAAAAAAGAGGATGATGGATTTAAGAAACAACTCTATGAACAGATCGGTATTGAAGAGTATTGGCAATTTGATCCAAAAGGGGACTGGATTACAGAGAAGCTCAGGGGTTATCGACTGGTCGGGGATACTTATGTGCCGATCGAAAACAGCCAAAGTCAAGCATTGACTTTGCGTCTAGCCGTCGATGGTAGGTTGATTGCATTTTACCGTTTGGATAATGGCGAAAAGCTTTTAATTCCTGATGAATTGTATGAAAAAGCAAATCAACTTCAGGCAAATTCCCAACAGCTTCAAGCTGAATTAGTTTCTGAACGATCGGAAAAACAAGTCCTACAACAAGAACTCGATCGTTATCGTGAACGATTTGGTGAACTCTAAATGATTTAGCAATACCACTCACAAAATCTAATTGAGATAATTAAAATGCATCGGATTGCTGCAATGCCGGGAGGCTGGAATCCTGACGAAGAAGGAGTTGTTTTTATAGAACAAGATCCCGGCCCGATCGTAATTCTTACTGCCCAAGATACCGATATTAGCGGGTTGGCGCGATCGGTTGATCAATTGCCCCGTGATTTTCCGGCAGTTCGGGTGGCGAGTTTGTTGGCGTTGGCACAACCGTTGACGATCGACACCTACGCCGAAGATGTATTAGAAAAAGCGCAGGTCATTGTAATTCGACTATTGGGCGGGGTCAGCTATTGGGCGTATGGATTAGAAGTTGTCCAGGAAATTGCGGAACGGTTTGAGACTAAAGTAATTGTGATTCCGGGAGACGATCGCCCAGATCCAATCTTGTCCAGCCGATCGACCGTGCCGCTAATTGAGGTCAATCAGGTATGGCGGTATTTTACTGAAGGTGGAGTGGGGAACTTTCGGAATTTGTTGAGATTTTTGGCCGATCGATATTTAGATCGTCACCAAAGTTTTGAATCACCGCAGCCCATTCCAAGAGTTGGGTTGTATCCGTTTCCAGTTTTTAAAATTGAGCATCCCCGTGTTGGTATTGTTTTTTATCGTGCTCATTATCTTGCTGGTAACACCGAACCGATCGATGCCCTGTGTCAAAGTTTAATCTCTAGTAATCTCACTCCTGTTCCAGTATTTATTTCATCGTTGCGAGATCCTGATGTGCAATTGGATTTGCTGAGTATTTTGCAACCTGATGGTGAACCTGCGATCGAAGTGTTATTAAATACGACTAGTTTTTCATTGTTAAATCCGGCTCCGCTTTATCCGGCCTCACCTACGACAGTGAAGGATACGGCTGAATTATGGAGCCAACTTAATGTCCCGATTTTACAGGTGATTTTGAGCGGTGGACCGGAAGAACAATGGCGATCGGATGCGCGAGGATTGTCTCCGCGAGATACGGCGATGAATGTGGCATTGCCAGAAGTTGATGGTCGGATTATTACCCGAACTATCTCGTTTAAAGGGGTGCAGGCCAAGCATCCTATTTTACAAACCGATGTGATGGGATATAAATCTGTTACCGATCGGGTGCAATTTGTTTGCGATCTTGCCGCGAATTGGGTGAAGTTGCGTAGATCCGGGGTAGCCGATCGTAAAGTGTCGCTGATTTTAGCCAATTATCCAAACCGTGATGGACGACTTGCAAATGGTGTCGGATTGGATACGCCGCAGAGTTGTGTGGAGATATTACGATCGCTTAAAGCCTCTGGCTATACGGTTTCTGATATTCCTGAAGATGGCGATCAATTGATTCAGTGGTTAACTAAAGGAGTGACCAATGATCCTGAAGGACAAGGGATTCGACCAATATTACAAACGCTAGAGCGATCGAAATACATAACCTATTTTGAAACACTGCCGCAAGAAGTTTGTGATGCGATGAATAGTCGATGGATCCCCCTAGCCCCCTTAGTAAGGGGGGACATGATTGTAGATGAGCAGAATGATGAGCAAATTCAGAACCCATTCTTAGTCCCCCTTCACAAGGGGGATTTAGGGGGATCGTTCCCAATTTCAGGCATTCAACTTGGGAATATTTTCATCGGTATTCAACCCTCGCGGGGCTACGATCGTGACCCATCCCTTAACTATCACGCGCCGGATCTCGAACCGACCCATGAATACTTAGCATTTTATCATTGGGTTCGATCGGTGTTCAATAGTCATGCGGTCGTTCATGTTGGTAAACATGGAAATTTAGAATGGTTGCCCGGTAAAAGTGTCGCGCTTTCTGAATGCTGTTTTCCTGAAGTTGCACTCGGTCCAATGCCGCATTTGTATCCGTTTATTGTGAATGATCCTGGTGAAGGATCTCAGGCTAAACGCCGATCGCAGGCTATTATTTTAGATCATTTAACTCCGCCGATGACGCGGGCTGAGTTGTATGGAGATTTGCAGGATTTAGAAAATCTAGTTGATGAATATTACGAAGCCATGAATCTCGATCCATCTCGTCTTAAGGCGTTACGGGAGAAGATTATTAGTTTATTGGAAGTGACGCAGCTCAATCAAGATTTAGGGTTGAAATTGACGGCGGATGAATTACGATCGCGCTTTGAAAATACGGTGATGACGGGGTTAGACCGATCGCTTTGTGAACTGAAGGAAGCCCAAATTCGCGACGGGCTACATATTCTGGGTCAATGTCCAACGGAGAATCAATTGCGCGATTTAGTGATTGCGATCGCTCGGTATCCGCAAGCGGGACGAGTTGGATTATCAAGGGCAATTGCTGAAGATTTAGGATTTGATTTTGATCCCCTCATGGCTGATCCGGCGGACAAATTAGAGGGCAAATTTCGGACGATCGGCGCTGCAATTGAACATATTGAACAGGTTGCGATCGGTTTGGTGGACCAGTTGATTGAAGGATTGCGCCCGAATTTAGGGGAATTCTCCGGCACCGAAC
>JAYUEW010000221.1:0-5128 GCA_043739045.1 Synechococcales cyanobacterium | reverse complement strand
GTGAAGGTCCGGATTGACCAGCCGGAATTGCGGGTGCCGAAAAATTCGCTTTTTAATGTGAATCAATCTAGCTTTTTAGGCGCAAGTAGTTTGGATATTTTGCCGCCTGATGGCGGGATCAATACGGCGACTAAACCTCGGGATGGCAATTGCGATCGGACGGTAATTCTCTGTGATGGTGCGAAGGTGCAGGGTGGGGTTGGGGTGAGTACGGAGGCGCTGTTGCGGGAAACTATGAAGTTCACAACGGCCTATAGCAGCCCTGAATTTATAGGAAATTTGACCGCGTTGACGAAAAGTTCTAATGCGGCGGCTTTGGAACTAGCGAAGGTCAGCAAGGAATTTGGGCTATTGGCGCAGACCAGTCGTCAGGAATTACGATCGGTGTCGGGGACAAGTGTCGCGACGATGCAAAATTTTTCTACCACGGCTCAGTCGCTAACCCAAACCTCAAATAGGGCCAATCTGACGCTTGCTCAAGTGAGTGCGCTGATGAATGAAAACCGATCGCTGCTAGTCGGGACATTGGATAATCTAAATCAAAGCAGTGGATCCCTGAAAGTAGCAGTCGCCAAAATGGGTCCGGCGATCGATCGGGTAACGGGCGGACAATTGCTCCAAAACTTAGAAACCCTGTCGGCGAATGCGGCGATCGCGTCGGTTAATTTGCGGGATGCCTCGAAAGCCGTGAATGACCCAACCAATGTGTTGATGCTTCAGCAAACCTTGGATTCGGCCCGGGCAACGTTTCAGAATACGCAAAAGCTCACCACCGATTTAGACGATTTGATGGGCGATCCAAAACTGCGGGAAAATTTGCGGAATTTAATTAATGGGTTGAGTAAGTTGGTGTCGAGTTCGCAACAAGTCGAACAGCGAGCCAATGTCGCGCAGCAGTTGGAACCCTTGGTGATTCAGGCCCAGCGCAAAGAATTGGCCCGACGGGTTGGGCAAGTTGAATTTCTGCCAGAACCATCCCCGAATTCTGGGAGCAGCCGGGGAAGTGAGCCAGATTGACGAGGACGATAGTTCCCCCGACGGCTGAATGAGGGTGCTGAACGATCGCTTGTTTGACGGGACAAGGGGACGGCGTTTTATAATTGGTGAGTATTGTTGGCTTTTTGATAGAAGCTGGATGGAGGACCGATCGTCTTTTAGAAATGACTAATAGAAATGACTAATAGAGATGACTAAGCCAATGCTTTCGCCGACCCATTATGAATTATTAGAAGTATCCGCCACGGCCACGGGAGATGAGATTAAACAGTCTTTTCGGCGATTGGCAAAAATTTTTCACCCCGATCGACACAATAACAGCACCCAGCAAACCCAGTTTCTCGAAAAATTTCAAATCCTCAGCGCCGCCTACGAAGTGCTCAGCGACAGCCATCAACGCCGGGTTTACGATCAAATGTTGCGCTATGGTCCAGGGCAAACCACCGAAACCCGCACCGATCGTACAGAAGCCGCCAGACGACAGTACAACGCCAGACGCAAACAGGAAACAGCAGAACCCGACGACTTTCTAGACCAATGGATGAAACGAGTTTATAAACCTGTAGTGCGGCTGATGGGCGAGATACTGAAACCGCTCCGATCGCAGATTAAGTCACTATCAGCGGATCCCTTTGATGATGAGCTAATGGATGCCTTTATGGCCTATATCGAAGACTGCCGAACCAAAATTGATAAATCTCAAATGGTGGCCTGTAGTCTCCCCAATCCCCCGATCGCCGCCGCCGTGTCCGCAAATCTTTATTACTGTATGCACCAATTGGCCGACGCGCTGAACGAATTAGATTTCTTCACCCAAAATTATGATGAAACCTATCTAAATGATGGAGTAGAAATGTTCCGCATTGCCGAGGACTTAAGAAAAGAAGCCATGAATGGGGCGAGAAGCTTGAAGGAACAGTAGTACTAATTTTACTCGGGTCGAAATTCATCATTCTTAAACACGACTAAGTAAGACGCACTGTCAAGAGAATTCTTAAAAACTCTCAAAACCAGTCTAAAAAGTGACCACCCACACTTTGCATTCTTTTAGGTTAATGTTAGGTTAATTGTAGTTTAAGTCCACACATTTCAATCCTTCGAGCAAGGGGAGATTTCTTAGATGGAGTAAAAACTGGAGACTAGGTTCCTACTGGCAGCCAACAGGTCTTCAGTGAAACAAGGTTCTCATTATTCTCGAACAGGAGCGTCTGTAAAGATGTCGGATCAATCTAACTTTTTCAATCCTCGTAGTCGTTATCGCGGTCACTTTAACCCCGAAAATTTGGCCTTTAATGCCAATCTTCAAGAGTTTGCGGGTCGGGTGATGACAATCTCAAATCTTGAGACCGGCGGCAAGATTTCTCCCGAAGATTCTTACCGAGAGATTAAAGCCCTTTGGAAAGAATTGAAACGAAGTAAGAAAAGTCTAGGTATTGGTCAGATGAGTCCCCATTTTGGAGATGCTGAGGCAGGTTGAAGACAGAAATGGAGGCCAGTACTTAGCAGCCGATCGGACCTAGCTATCCAAAAAGCCTTCCAAAACTTAAAACTCTGGAGGGCTTTTTGGTGTTTTTAATGGTTTTAATTTTGGGGAGCCGCGATCGGGGTTTTGCCTAGGACACCTTCATAATAGCGAATAAGTTGTTGGGTCGCCGCACTCCAATTCCAACGCTCCGATTCTTGGCGGGCATTTTGGCGCAGTTGCGATCGCTGTTGGCGGTTCGCTAGGAGCTGTTGAGTAGCGGCAATAGCACTCGATTCATCCTGTGGGTCAAAGAGATAGCCGTTTTCCCCCGGTGTCACAATATCAGGAATTCCGCCAGAATTTGCCGCCACCACCGGGCAGCCCGCTGCCATCGCTTCAAGCAAGACTAATCCTAAAGTCTCAGTGCGAGATGGAAAAATAAACGCATCCGCCGAGGCATAGGCAGAACCCAATTCCTTCCCAGCCAAATATCCGACGAAATGAGTATTCGTGCCCGCAAAATATTTTTCGAGATTTTCGCGGTTGGGTCCGTCACCAACGAGGGCAAGGCGGGCATTAGGAATGGCTTGCAGAATAGGCTTGATGCGATGAATTTCTTTTTCAGCCCCCAAGCGACCGACATAGAGCAGCAATGGATCGTTCGGATGGCCTTGACTCAGACGCGATCGCATCTCCAGGCTTTCTAAACTGGGATGGAAGGTCTCGGTGTCTACTCCACGCTGCCACAAGTCTGTGTGATGAATGCCGTGGTCGGTGAGGGTCTGGACCATCGCGTTGGAGGTGCAGAGGTTGAGGCGGGCACGGTTATGGGCTTGACGGAGAAAAAACCAGAGAAGAGCTTCTAAGTGTCCCAGTCCATAGTGTTCCAAGTATTTAGGCAGATGAGTATGGTAGGACGCAACGAGAGGAATGTTGAGCTTTTGGGCGTAGTAGATGCCACCAATGCCCAGAATGGCCGGATTAACGACGTGAATCAGGTCAGGTTTAAAACGGTTGAGTTCTCGGCGAAGGGCTGGGCTGGGAAAAGCCATTTTAAGTTCGGGATACCAAGGCAGAGGATGTCCAGAAACACCATAGATTACCGCGCCTTTATATTCGGTAAGTCCACCGTCTGGGGAGAAAATTAGGACTTGATGGCCTTGGCGTTGAAGATGCTCGACGGTATGTTTAAGGCGAGTAACGATTCCGTCTACTTTGGGCAGAAAGGTTTCGGTAAAGAGGGCGATTCTCATGTTGAGTATTTAATTGAGAATTTGAAAATTTGAGAGTTTAAAGTTTGAATTGCGGATAGATCAAGACGATCGTGCTGGAACATCGTGCTGGAACATTTTGGTTGAACAGGGCACAGCGATCGGAGCAAAGGATCTCTTAAGTTTAAATTAGGTTAGAGAGAGACTGTTACCTCTCTCCCTCATAAGTCTAGCTATGCATCTATTTTCAAACTATTTCCACTTGACGCGAGGCATAATTTCGTTCAAGTCGGCGCGGTGTTTATATTTGGTCGCAAAGTTAAGTAAAGAATCTAATAGCGAATCTGAGAGTAAATGCGGCTCTAGGCCCAGATCTAGCAGATTAGTGTTTTTGGCATTGAAATAGTGGTCTTCTTTTTCAACCCGAGGATTTTCGATATGTTGAATTTCGACCTTGAGACCAATGGATTCGCTGGCTTTTTGTACTTGCTTCGCCAAGTCGCCGACATTAAACATCTCCGTAAATTGATTGAATACACGGAATTCACCCGGATCAGCTGGCTTTTCGATCGCCAACTCAACACATCGCACCGTATCCCGAATGTCCAAGAACGCACGGGTTTGTCCGCCGGATCCATACACCGTCAACGGATGGCCAACTGCGGCTTGAATGCAAAAACGGTTGAGTGCGGTGCCATAAACGCCATCGTAGTCCAGACGGTTTATCAGCAATTCATCCATGCCCGTCTCGTCTGTCAGAACGCCGTAGACAACCCCTTGATTCAGGTCTGTGGCACGCAATCCCCACACACGACAAGCGAAGTGGATGTTGTGAGAGTCGTGAACTTTGCTCAGATGATAGAAGGAGCCAGGTTGTTTTGGGTAAGGTAGGGTATCTTTACGTCCATTGTGTTCAATGGTGATGTAGCCTTCTTCGATATCAATGTTTGGAGTGCCATATTCGCCCATGGTGCCCAGTTTGACCAAGTGACAATCTGGAAAATTCTCTTTAATTGCGTAGAGAATATTTAGGTTGCCGATGACATTATTGCTTTGGGTCAAGACCGCATGTTCACGATCGATCATTGAGAATGGGGCCGATCGTTGTTCGCCAAAATGGACAATTGCGTCGGGCTGGAAAGTAAGAAGCGATTTGAGCAAAAAATCGTAGTTGCAAATATCGCCGATAAATAGATCAATCCCCTTGCCTGTCAAATCTTTCCAGCGTTGAATGCGCTGGTGAATTGGGGCGATCGGGGTCAAGGTCGAAATCTGTAGCTCATTGTCCCAGTGCCGCCGAACAAGGCTATCGAGAATGCCAACTTGGTGGCCTCGATTTGCAAGGTGTAATGCTGTTGCCCATCCACAGTAGCCATCGCCACCAATTACTAAGACTTTCATTTATGTTTTCTGAAGCTTACTGGTACTTTTGCCAAATTTACCAGGTTTGTGACCT
>JAYUEW010000220.1:0-10051 GCA_043739045.1 Synechococcales cyanobacterium | reverse complement strand
ATTGACCCACTGAATCGCTTGGACTAATTCCTCGGCGGGAGTATCTTTCAATAGATAACCGCTTGCACCTGCCTGTAATGCCCGCGTCACATATTCGGTGTCGTCGAAGGTGGTTAAAATCAAGACACGAATGGTGGGAAATGCTGATACGATCGCCCCTGTTGCCGCCACACCATCCATCACAGGCATTCGGATGTCCATTAAAATTACGTCAGGCCGATCGATTTGGTCTAGAGCATTTAATGTGGCGAGTGCGAATTCACCATGCTCCGCTTCGCCCATCACAAGTAAATCCGGTTCGGGCTTGAGCAACGATCGTAAACCACGGCGAATCAAGGCTTGGTCATCTACTAAAAAAACTCGAATCACTTATCTTGCCTGAGATTTTGAACATACAGGGAATCATGGTTCCAGACTAATTCCGATCGCTAAATCATAATTTAGCTAGTCTGGATTTGAAAATAAGACTTCGATACGACACCCCTTTCCGATCGCCGTCGTAATCGTCAATACCCCATTCAGTGCCAACGATCGTTCCTCCATCCCCTGCAAGCCAAACCCGCTCTGAGTCTGCGATCGGACAAACCCAACGCCATCATCTTGAATCACCAATCGCAGGTCTAGGCCCGATCGTTCCAAACCAATTGTCACCGTCTTAGCTTGGGCATACTTTGCAATATTCGTCAGCGCTTCCTGCACAATTCGGTAAATCGCAACCCGCAACGACTCCGGCAAAGAATTAGCTAAAATCGCATCAATTTCACAAATCGGGACAACCTGGGTCGATCTAGACCAATCGTGCAGCAATAACTCCAACGCCACAATTAACGGTTGCGACTTCAGCGGATCCTCCGATCGTAAACTAGATACAGACTCCCGCACCGATCGTAACGTCTCCGAAGCAAGGCGTTTTGCCTCCTTCAACAAATCTTCTGCCTCCACCGGATCACTTTTTAATAACCGAAGAGCCGCCGCAAGATGGAGATTAAACGCCGTCAGAGAATGCCCCAGAGAATCGTGAATTTCCCGCGAAATCCGATTCCGTTCTTGAAGCGTAGCCAGCGTTTCAACCCTAAGCGCATAATCCCGCAACTTAGTATTTGCCCCCGCCAACGCATCCCGACTCCGCCGCTCCGCCAACAACGTCCCGAGTAATACCTGCACAAAAAGTAAGACCAACCCCAACAGCAAAATGCTGCTCAAGGTCGTAGTCCAAAGTCGCGACACAACCAGCTCATTCACCTCTATCCGCGAAAGACCAGGAGGAATATCTGGTGCAAGCCGTACAGCTCGTCGTAATGCTCGTTGCTCTAATTGAGGCAATCTAAAATTAGTAATCGTGTAAACCTGTGCCCCCGCCCCCGTCAAAAAAGTAACAGCAGCCAACACCCAGGAAATCCTCGCCTCAAATATCACCCCACAGCGCAACACCACCACAATGCACAGCAACGGCAAAAGTCGAAACCCAGTCCCAAAGGCGGCGATCGACAGCAACCCCACCAACAAAGCACCATAAGCCACCGCAGAATATCGTCGTAAAGTAGGGCTTGGCAAGCGCAAACTCGTCAACACAAAAATCAAAACAATTCCTAAATTCCAGCCCAATTCATGGGGTACATCCTGTGGGACTCGAAACGGCGGAATCTGAATCAGTTCACCAAAGGCTGCGATCGTCAGCAAACACCATTCAAATCGTAATAAAAATTGAAATGGATGATTTTTTAATCTCACAACTTACGGATCCGGTTTACTCGGAGGCAGTTGTTCGATCCCAGCCACAACCTTAATCACCTCACTGACAATAGGGGCAGCAGTCGTTCCCCCATAAGCTTGGCCCTGGGGTTCATCCAACACCGACAACACCACATAACGAGGATTATCCACCGGGAAAATTCCCACAAAACTGGTAATAAATCGAGACTCTGAATAGCCCCCTCCCCCCTCAGCGGCTTTTTGGGCCGTCCCAGTTTTTCCAGCCACTCGGAATCCCGGCACTTGGGCCGCCTTCCCAGTTCCACTAACTACAACCGCCTCCATCATCCGAAGAATCGCCTTAGTATTTTTAGGCGAAAAAATTTGCTTTGGCATCGACTGCTTCGGTTCCCAAAACGGTCGTCCTTGACTGTCATAAAGCCCTTTCACCACATGAGGCGTAACCATTTTTCCCCCATTGGCCAGCATTGCATGTAGTTTCGCAAGCTGAATCGGAGTGATGGAAAACCCTTGCCCAAAGGCGGTGGTTGCAACTTCGATCGGCGATTCCATGTAGGTCTGTCGCGGTTTTAGGTAGCCTTGGGCCTCAAAGGGCAGGTCAACGCCCGTAGATTGCGCCAGACCAACACGTTCTAACCAACTGTAATAGACCGATGGCTTCATGGTTTGGGCGATGCGAACCATGCCAACGTTACTGGAATAGCGCATTATGTCCGTTAAGCTCAGCGATCCACGCGCTGCATTGTCTGAATTACTAATGGGCCAGCCTCCCACCACAATGGATCCCGTATCATTGAAGTAATCCCCCAGCTTTACGGTGCCTGCTTCTAGGGCGATCGCGACATTAATCGGTTTAAAGGTCGATCCCGGTTCATACAAATCCGTCAGACCCCAATTTTTCAATACGGCGAAATCTTTGACGTTCCAATATTCATTGGGATCAAACCTAGGGCTACTGACCATGGATAAAATGGACCCATCTTGGGAATCCATCACAATCACTAAGCCCCGTTTTGCCCTAAAAGTCGAAACTTGCCGATCGACAATTTCCTGTACTGCCCGTTGCATCCGACTATCGATGGTTAACTGAAGTCGCTGACCATCTTGATGGACAAATCCATTTGGAACCCCTTCGGGCAGAATCGAGCCGCTGCCTGTTTTGTTCAGGCGAACTGATTTTTCGACGGGTTTTAGAAGATGCTCATAGGTGATTTCAATGCCGCCTTGGCTTTTTTGCTGAAGATCAACATAGCCCGTGATGTTCGCCAATAAATCTTGCTGCGGATAGACGCGACGAGATGAGGAAATGAAGTCGATGCCGTCGATGCGCAGATCTTTGATGCGCTGGGCCGTATTTTCTTCTAGCTGGTCTATTAACCGGATCCCAGTTTTGTTGCCATCAAATTTCTTTTGCAGTTCAGCCGCATTTTGACTCACCAAAGGAGCAAGTAAATTTGCAACCTCTTGATTGCTTTTTCTATCAAAATATTGTGGATGAACGAAAATCGTATACACCTGTTCATCGATAGCGATCGCGTTGCCATTGCGATCGACTACCGGACGACGCGGAGTGAATGGTTTTAATAAAGTGGTCTGCTGTTGTTTTGCGCGAGTTACTAAATCAGCCGCCTGAAAAACCTGAAGTCGCAAGAGATTAAGGCCCAACAACCCACAGCTCGTGAGTAACATTACCCACACGATACGTAGTCGGGACAGCGTAGGCTTTGTCTCAGGCAATGCCGCAATTTGTCGATCGATCGAGCGGTGGTGAGAAGATCTTCGACGAGAAGGATTGGGACGAACCATGATGTTTAGTATCCGATTTAGTATCCGATCGGCGCGATGAATTTGGCCTTGGGGTCTGGACCCAGGTTGCCAGTGGAGGGAGCGGGCCGAAGCGGTGCGGAGGGAATCACCACGATGTGATCAGAACTGCGGGGCACGAGTCCATACTGCTTTGGATCAGTGCGACGAGCAATATCATTTTTCATCAATTCACTGCCTTTCAAAAGCTGTCTCTCGTTACGTCGCAAGGTCTCAAGCCGACTATAGTTTTTTCCCCAGAGCTGTTGAGAATAGACGGCCCAACCATAGGTGACAACGGCGCTACCGACTAAAAGTAAGGTGGCAGTAATAGAAAGCTTTTCAATCTTTTTCAAAGCACGGAGCCAGACAGGAAGCGGCATCCGATTCGGCATTGCCTTGAGAGACGATCGGAGCGATCGTCCCTTCAATGGCGTGGGCACAGGCGATCGGGGCACGACCAATTCAGGAATGCGACGAACCGGATTTCTACTATTTCCCATACTTCGAGGCGATCGGGACACTGATCGACTTGGAAAATCTCTCAACGGCTGAGACACATTCGAGGACGATCGGAGTTGAGTGCGGTGAGGGATCGGACGAGAGGAGGAGCGAACCATAACAAACCTGTCAGCAAAAAAGACTGATATCTAGTCCCGATAAAGGGCGCTTGTCAAAAAATCGTAAAACACACAGGGAGTGAAACGTAGTGTAACCGGAGACTCCTGAATTGCGATCGAAATTTCAGTGCTTTTCATTGCTCGGATCACAGAGTTAGGAATTTTGAGGGGTTTATCTGGACTTCGCACTCTGTCCCGGTTGAGCGGCTGGCAGCATCAATCGCGTCATAATCCGACCATCATCGAGCTGAGTTAGGGTGAGATGCGCCCCCATGACCCGCAGGACTTCCTTACAAATTGCAAGATGCATTCCAGGCGGTTGATTGAGCAAGCTTGGAGCGAGGGGATCCAGCGGTTGAGCCGCTTCCAATTCTTTAATTAATCTGGGTTCAATTGTCCCGTCATCGGTAATCGCGACTTCGACCCAGCGAGGATCCGACTGACGACACCAAATATCAATGCGCTTCCCCGCCTCCGATCGTTGTCCTGCAATAGAAATCACTTCATACAGCACCATTTCCAGTTTATTTATGTCACCAATAATAATTGGGTTACTCTCTTGGTGAACCTGAGACCAGAGCTGACGCTGCTTTAACAAAACATCCGCCCGATCGATCGCCCGCCGTAAAACGCCCAACAGCGGGACGCTCTCTTGACGATATTGTAGCTGCCAAGCTTCATTCAGTAGTGCCGACTGCACAGGGGCCATGGCATCCGCGATTTGGCGTAAAATTTGCTGGTTACGAGTGGCAGCCAAAGCATCTTGACTAGCGGGCTTGGCTGCTTCAATGATGCGCTGAATACCGATTTGAACGCTGCGATGCAATTCTTCCAGGTGACGATGTTTGTACCAGCCAATCTGCTCAAGTTTGAGCCGTTCAGATTGCAACGTAGACTCTAGTTTGAGATGACGACGAGCGGCGGCTAACTGGCCAGCTAACTGGCTGAACGTATCAATCGCCTGCTCATTCCAGTAGCGTTCCTCTCTCAATGCCAAACATAGCAACCCAGTAGATTCGTCATTGGGACTGGTCCGCAGGGAAACTGCAAGAATTTGTTCCATACCTTGGGCATTTAGCCACTGACGGGTTTCGCCAGGGATCTGGGACGGGCTGAAAATCAGGACAGAATTATTCTGCTGGGCCATACGAATCAGGGGATCGGCATGAACAGAGACTTTGGTGTTGGGTAGGAGTAGATACTGGCGATCCATGATTTCAGGTAGTACCAGTCGTCCCGTCCGACGGCCAGGGAACCAAGAGACAAGAAAGGTAAGCTGGGCATCTAAAACTTGAGTAATGGCCCTAAGGGCCACTTGTTCTAGTTCATCAATGGAGTCACTACGCTGGATCAATTGAATGGCGCGCTGAGTGTTTTGGTGCAGCCTAGATTCTCGTTCTACTTTGCGCTGCAATTGCCACTGATTTAAAATCACGCCGAGTTGCTGGGCCACTAATTGCACTAAGTGGGTTTCCTGAGCCATCCAAGCACGCGAGGTGGGGTGACAGACCAAGACCAATCCTTCCAGCCGATGACCGGGACAAGTGGTAGCCAATAGGACCGATCGCACCCCCAAATCCCACAGCACATTGCGCCAAGCGGCAAGTCGTAAATCATCTTCGAGATCTTCAATAGTTATCCCCTGGCTGCTACGCTCTACAAGCTGAAAATCCATCTCATTCAAGGGCGGAAACTGAACCAAGGGACTGCTGCGACGGTTGCGGGGTTGATGCTGATAGCACACCTCAAAATTTCCTGTCGCCCGATCGTACAGAACCACCATAAAGCGCTCAACTTTGAGCCGATCGGTCAACAATTGTGCCGATCGATTCAGGGTCACTTTCCAATCTTCAGAACTATAAAGCGATCGGGCAATTTCAGCCATCAGCGACTGATCCATCTGAGTCTGCTGGATCACAGATTCCATTTTCTCCAAGGGAGCCATCAACGCAATAAGCTGACCCACACCCCGCAGATATTGTTTTTCTTCCTCTTGCCAAATTCGCGGTTCATTCCCTTCAATGGCCACAAAGCCCAGCAGTTGATTTTGATAAAGAATAGGGGCCGCCAGAAGCGATCGTGCCCGAATCAGTTGCATTAAGCGCGAAGTCGCATCGGCCTTGAGGGAACTGTAGGCTTCCCCGATCGCCACAACTTGATCTTGAACAAGCTGTAGATAAAAGCTATTGATTTCTTGAGCCGTAATACCGGACGCGGCTGTCGTGTTGTCGAGTAAGCCCTTAACCCTGGGCGCTTGATTGGTCAATCGTCGCCAGAAGTAGCGCTTCTCGGATTCAAACCAATACAAACTAGTCCGAGACGGCGCTAAGAACCGATGCGTTTCTTCAATCACAGCCTCTAGTCGTTGGCCAAAATTAGGTAAGCCTCTAACTACTTCTAAACTACTTAAAAGTGGCTTATCAGGGCGTTTTTGCTGCTGACGTTGCCACTCTAATTCTAGGTGAGATAGGGATGCGGAAAACGCGCCCAAGACGATCCCCAATGCCGCTTTCTCTGAAGTTCCTGGAAAGGTTCCCCAATGCTGAGAGCCTAAAATCAGGACTCCAAGGCACCGATCGCGGTGACACATCGGAAACAACATCGTGCCTTGAATGTCGTATTTCTGAGCCGTCTTACGCCATTCGCCCGCCCGCATTTCTTGCCGTAAATCAGCCAAAGCTAAAGGTCGTTGCTGAATCACCACCTGCTCTAGAATGTCCCCAGATAAAAGTTGTATCTTCTGAGTCAGTGGATTTGTGCGATCGTCTGAGTATTTGATGAGTCCAGTTTTTGCTACCTTACTCCCGATGTTGGCTACATTCACATTAGATTGGATAGACCTATTTTTAGCCTCGGCGGTGTCCGGAAGACAACCTCCCTTGCCAATGATGCGATGGTCTATCCGATCGTACAGTCCCAGCCAAATAAACCCATGCTCCTGACGAAATGAGGTTTTGAGGTAGCTAAGTAGGGATTCAATTAATACCTCATCAGTCTTCGCTTCCAGCAGGGTTTGCAGGACTTGTCCTAAGGCAATAAGGCTATGTTCTTGCAGATTTGGCTCTTTAAGAGGACCCATGGTACGACGGCATTGACAAGGTGAACGGGGAAAAGGTAAACGGGGGAAAGGCAATGACTGTCACGTAAATCACAAACAATAAAAGCTCTTGAAATTTTATTGTTTGTGATTACACAATACCCTTCAATGCTAAAGATGAACGCGAATCTAAAATTCAAAGGATGTTTGATAGAATCAAATCGATTTTAACCCGGAGTTTTGCTTGCCAGAGTTCTATCGTTCGGTACTTCGTCCGCTTCTGTTTTCGAGTCTGAATCTCGATCCTGAATGGCTACATCAGCAGACGCTTCAGTGGTTACAGTGGACTGATTTGGATACCTCATCGTTTGTCCGCACGGCGATCTTGAGCCAGATGACGCGGACTTACGGGTTTAACGACGATCGGCTAATTCAGAAGACCTTTGGCCTAGAGTTTGCCAATCCAATGGGGTTGAGCGCAGGCTTTGACAAAGATGGTCAGGGTGCTGCAATTTGGCCTCATTTCGGGTTTGGGTTTGCGGAACTCGGCACAGTGACCCAACATGCTCAAGCGGGAAACCCTCAACCTCGACTCTTTCGACTCATTGAAGACGAGGCGGCTCTAAATCGTATGGGCTTTAATAATCAAGGTTCTCAGGCATTGGCCGATCGGTTGATAGCGCGTCAGAATCAGACCGATCGCCCCATCCCGCCCATGCCGTTGGGGATCAACTTAGGGAAATCAAAAATTACACCATTAGATGAAGCGGCGGACGATTACCGTGAGAGTTTCCGGCGACTGCGGGATCTTGGGGATTATTTTGTGATAAATGTCAGCTCACCCAACACACCGGGACTGCGATCGTTGCAAAGTGTTGAACAGTTAGCCCCCATTTTTGAGGCATTGAATGGGGAAAACCATAGCGGTAAGCCCATTTTGGTGAAAATTGCGCCCGACCTTGCGGATGAGGACGTTTTGGCCGTGGTGGATCTCGCTCGTGAGTCGCACTTATCTGGAATCATCGCCACGAATACCACTATCCGCCGAGACAATCTGAAAACCACGATTTTGGCACGGACGGGCAATCCGATCGCAGACGAAATGGGCGGGATCAGTGGTGCACCTGTTCGGGCGCGATCGACGGAAGTGATTCGGTTAATCTATCGCCATACTGATGGGCAATTTCCAATTGTGGGCGTAGGTGGCATCTTTACAGCAGATGATGCCTGGGAGAAAATCACCGCCGGGGCTAGTTTGCTTCAGGTTTATACGGGCTGGATTTATAACGGGCCGATTATGGTGCGTCGGATTTTGGAGGGGCTGATCGATCGGCTTGATGCTGCCGGACTCGATACCTTGGATCAAGCTGTTGGACTAGCGGCAAGGGGAAAGATCTAAAGTTACGGGAATTTGGTCAATTCGACTTCCTCGATCGAATCCCACGCCGTTTCCAATTGCATCAAATCAGACTCTACCAAGGGCTTGTTCACCCGATCGCAGCGCACTGCAAAGCTACAGGTTTCGCAGGTTTGTCGAATCTCCGTCTGAGGGAATGATTCACCCGTCAATTCATAAGCCGTTAGCCACACATTCAATCCTATTAAGCGCTGGGTTAAGGCCGCTGTCGTTTCTGCCATTGACGCAGCACTCGACTCAAACCGAAGCATTTGGGGTTGACCTTGATCCCCGCCCTGAAAAAACCAATAGCGCATTTCAATCGTGTCGGGCGAATAATTGCTGCTCCTGGCTAGAAGCAACGGATACAGCCTCGATTGCCAACTCTGCTGCAACCGCCGGGAATCAACGGGTTTCGGATAAGTCTTCCAGTCCAAAATCTGGGCTGAATCCGATCGCAACACCACATAGTCATACACCCCCACAATCGTGTGCCCCATCCAATCCATCGTGCGCACATGTTCACTATCGGTCCAAGCCTCGCCAGCATCTGGGAAAAGGTCCGCAGACTGGGCCTCTACCGCTTCAAACCATCGTCTTAAGTCGGGATCCGTCGCCGCTATTGCTTCAATGGGAAGGTGCTGCGATCGCTGTTGCATGAGTTGATGAAACTGACTCCCTAACTGCATCTTCTCCCACTCCTCGCCTCGTTGCGGCACCGCCAACTGTTCCAAAACCGTGTATTGAAACAACCTAGGACAGCTATCCAGTATTGTTAAATTTCCCTGAGAAAGTTTCATCGCTAATCTCTTACCAAAATGCCTAATCTTTCACCAAAACGAAGATGCTGCCTTCATTCCCCCGGCTAATCCGTAGCGTTTCATCCAAATACGTTACTTCCAGCCACCCCTGAGCCACGCCATCTCGCGAGGGAATTGGCACATCGATCGCCCAAACCCGAGACTTCGCCTCCAATGAATCAACAAAAGCCGTCACCGATCGGTAGCCCATAATTTTGCGTAGTCCCAAAATCGATCGTTCAAATGTGACCGAAACCCTCGCATCGCCCGATCGGACATAACGGGCCGCCACCGCAACAATGCCTTCTATTCCCAACAGACTTTTTGTTTCTGCTACGTTATAAACCCGATCGCCCCGAATGGCCTGATATACTTGCCCCAAGTCCGTCAACGGAATCCGATCGAGTCCCAAAATTCCTCGACTCGTTGTATATACCAGCCGCCAGTCACCCATTAACAATGGTGAATCCAAGGGACTTGGAGTTGCAGATTGAGCTTCCAGATCCGTAATCAATTGATGAAGGTTTGGGACAGACTCGGGCGGAGTTTGCCAGAGATGATGATGGTTTTGGCGCTGATAGTTCAAGGTTTGGAGCAATGTATTTTTTAATTCCAGTAATTCCAGCATTGCGGTAGTTCACAAATTATATAAGGTTAGGCCACAGATTTTCCATAGAACGCT